>NZ_JBJMLX010000243.1:0-34027 GCF_045805085.1 Niastella sp. | reverse complement strand
TAATGGTAGGCACATAATAAGTCCCATGCTGCTTCATTAACTGCATCACCTCTTCATCCATTAAGGTGCCATGCTCGATGCTGTTCACCCCTGCCCTTACGGCTCTTTTCATGGCTTCGGCGCCATGACAGTGCGCAGCCACTTTATACCCATAATCATGCGCCGTTTCAACAATGGCCTTTATCTCGTCCTCGTTAAACTGTGGGTTCTCTCCGCTTTTGGCAACGCTTAAAACGCCCCCGCTGGCAGTGATCTTTATTACATCACTCCCCTCTTTATATCGCTGCCGTACAGCCTTACGGCATTCATCAGGGCCATTGACCACACCTGCTTCCGGACCAGGATCACCCATCAGATCATCTCTAAAGCCATTGGTAGGGTCTGCATGGCCACCAGTAGTAGCAATGGCCTTACCTGCTGTAAAAATGCGTGGACCTTTGATCAGTTTTTTATTGATCGCATTTCGTAGTGAAATATTAACGCCAGTGCCGCCCAGGTCGCGCACCGTGGTAAACCCGGCCATTAGTGTACGTTCTGCAAACACTACCGATTGAAAAGCGTAATCAGCCGGGTTGTAAGTAAACACCTCCTGGTATCTTGTAGGACTGGTTTCATGTTCAAGATGCACATGACAGTCGATGAGGCCGGGAAGAACGGTTTTGTTTTTAAGATCGATCACTTTATCGGTGGCCGCCGGCTTTGTATAACCAGCCTGTACCTCCGTGATGGTATTGCCATCTACAATAATAGAATATTCAGTAAGTACCTGCCCTTTGGTAACATCGATCAGCTTACCACATTGCAGAATGGTGCGCTGCGCAAGCAGGAGTACGGGGCTACAGATCAACAACCCAAGCAGTAGTTTTCTCATGGTATGAGTTTTACTGGAAGATAAGCTTTTTAAATAGCTTATGGCTCATAGTTAGTCAGTTTATCGTATTTGTACAGGCCAAATGATATATGTAACTTTAAGTATATAAACCGTCCTGTTACTATGTTTGGTTTATTCTCAAAAAAACAGCCCGGGTGCCCCATCGACACCAATACCCGTCTTTGGATGGAACAGGCCTTTGTTTGGCTGGTGCAGGAGTTTGGACAAAACAATCTACTTACAAAGCCCATGCTTTTTCCAACCATCGAACACTTCCCTTTTCCATATGATGGCTCCCACGATTCATTTATACAAACCGCCCACATCGTTGCCCGCCAAATGGAAATTGACCTGGAAACAATCAACCTCGATCTGTATAATGAAAGTGTGCAGGAAATAAAAAATGATCTCGGGTTCAGCCTGTTTACCCAACCTGATGAAACCAGTGAGACACCCTTGACAGCCGGTTTATACTTTGGTAAAAATGCAGCCGGTAAATTCGATGTGTTTATAGAAAAATATAATTTACAGGATCCTGAAAAACTGGTAGCCACTATTGCACATGAATTTGCGCATATAAAACTGTTAGGAGAAAAACAGCTTTCTTTTAACGATGAGTCATTAACCGATTTAACCACGGTTGTATTTGGCATTGGCGTATTTAATGCCAACTGCGCTTTCAGGGAGATCAAAAATTTCAGGGTGCGCGGCCATAGCACCCTTGGCTACCTGAAACAACGCGAATGGGGTTACGCATTGGCTTTGTATGCTTATTTCAGACAGGAAAAAAATCCTGCCTGGATACAGCACCTCACTCCTAACATCCGATCAGACTTCAAAAAAAGCACTGCTTTTATTTACACCAATCCAGATAAGATATTCAAAGAGAAGTACAATCCCGGTAAACAGTCTTAAAACAACGATCCCCCGATAAGATCAGGGGATTGTGTAAATATCGATATGTCTTTATCAACCTTATTTGTTCGGCTGAGGCGTATAACGCAGGTAAGGTTTAACAACCTTAACGCCTTTAGGGAATTTCTTGATGGCGTCCTCAGTAGAAACTGCAGGAACCACAATTACATCTTCACCTTCTTTCCAATCAGCTGGTGTAGCCACGCTGTAATTAGCGGTCAGTTGCAGTGAATCAACCACGCGCAATACTTCGTAGAAGTTTCTTCCAGTAGATGCCGGATAGGTGATCATCAGTTTTACCTTTTTATCGGGTCCTATCACGAACAGTGAACGTACAGTAAATGTTTCAGAAGCATTGGGGTGGATCATATCGTACAAAGTAGCCACGTTTTTGTCTTCATCAGCGATGATGGGGAAACCAACAGTGACATTTTGTGTTTCGTTGATATCATTTATCCAACCCAGGTGTTTATCAAGCGGATCAACACTAACAGCCAGTACCTTTACATTGCGTTTGGCAAATTCTTCCTGCAATAAAGCAGTTTTGCCTAACTCAGTAGTACAAACAGGTGTATAATCTGCAGGGTGAGAAAACAGGATACCCCAGCCATTACCAAGAAATTCATAAAAATCAATATCACCGGCAGTGGTCTTAGCCTGGAAGTTAGGAGCGATGTCGCCTAATCTTAAACTCATATACTAAGTATTTTAAGGTTGATAAAAAGAATGTTAATGATTGCTAACACTTTAAAGGAGTACGAAGATACAAATCCCTACCCATAAAGTAGACTTATATCTTATTTTTTGTTTTTCAAGTAAAAAATACCATTTTACTGGTAGTAGCGGCTGTAAAATATTGGATTATTACTAGTTATTACTTCCCGGCGGCCTTGGTCAGGGATTTACTGCCGAACCGGTTCTTTACATCATCGATAGCCTTATAAAGCTCGGTCTTTTTTTCAACATCACTGAACAAATTTGTCTGCACGGCTTCATCAACCAGCTCACTCAGCCGCACGCCCAGTAATCTGACAGGCTTACCTTTTCGGTACAGCTTGTGAAACAGGTCTTTAGCCTTGGGTATTAGTTCGTCGTCATAAGAAGTATACACAATGCTGGTTTGGCGGGAGGTTGTTTCAAAATCGGGATAGCGTATTTTAACCGCAATACATCCGGCCATTTTATTATCCTGACGAAGCTCATATGCCACCCGTTCCGTCATCCGTACCAGTTCATTCATCAGGCGTTCAAGATCGAGGATGTTTTCTTCAAAAGTACTTTCTGTGGAAATGGATTTTGCTTCGTGATAGGGCACCACTTCGCCGTGATGAATTCCATGCGCTTTATGCCACAGATCGGCGCCGTATTTACCAAACCGGTTCTCGAGTATTTCAATGGGGTGCGCGGCCAGGTGTTCTATTGTTTCAATACCCAGGTCGCGCAGGGCCTGAAAAGTATTGTCGCCTACACCGGGTATTTTGTTCACTTTTAAGCCAGCCAGAAATTCTTTTTCCCGCCCAAAGGCAATGTGCAGGTAGCCATTTGGTTTGGCCTCGTCAGTCGCAATTTTAGCCACCATTTTATTAGCCGCCAGTCCAAACGAAATGGGCAGCCCGGTTTTATCCATGATCTCCTGTCGCAGATCGATGGTCCATTGATAAGGGTTGAAATATTTATCCATCCCTGTTAGGTCAAGATAGAATTCATCTATGGAGGCTTTTTCGAAAAGTGGGGCTTTGGCGGCAATGATGTCGGTAACCCAGCGCGAAAAGCGACTGTACTCACCGCGGGTGCCTTTTACCACAGTGGCATGCGGACATAACCGCATGGCTGTTTTCATGGGCATGGCGGAATGGATCCCAAATTTGCGGGCCTCATAACTACAGGCGGCCACCACGCCACGCTCACGTCCACCAACGATCAGCGGCAATCCTTTTAAGGAAGGATTGTTGAGGCATTCAACAGAAACGAAGAATGCATCTAAATCAAAATGGGCTATGATGCGTTGGGAAATGCTCATGGTGAATGGTCAATGGCCAATGGTGAATCTATTGCGAATTTACGGTATAAAATCCGGCAGTCGTGAAACGGCAAACGTGAAACGTGAAAGGGCTCCCGAAATCACAACCTCGCTTCTACATTCACCTTTCAGGCCTCCCCCCAACCCCCTCCGGTGGAGGGGGAGAAATACAGCCTCTTGCCATTACTCAACCTAATAATTTTTCAAGCTTCCTACTTCCTATTTCTTACATCTTATTTCATGCTTCCTTTATCAACCCTATCAACGCTATCAACTTCCTACTTTATACCTCTTAACCTTCTTCGGCCTCGTCAACTTGTCAACTTGTTAACTTGTCAACTCTGTCAACTCCGTCAACCCTATCAACATCCTCCTTTATTCACCTAACCAACTTCTTCCTGGTTAACTGGTTAACTGGTCAACTGATCAACTGGTCAACTCAACTATATATATCCAACAACCCCTCAGGCAGCTCCACATGCACCTGTTTCTTCTTCCTGTCTATCTTAAGCAGAAAGTCTTCGTGCACTGGAATCAGGGCTTCCTTGCCTTTTAGATCGATCCTGCAAAGAAGTTGATGCGGTTGTTCAATGATCTCCAGGATTTCACCCAGGTCTGTTCCCTCATTGATGATATGATAACCCAACAGCATTATGGGGGCCGATTTGGAAACATATTTCTCAAACTCCTCCTGCGGCAGCCAAACCCGCTTTTGCATCAGTTTATGGGCTGCTTCTTTGGTATCGATGCCTTCGAACTTCAGGAATAATTCATCATCGTTCTTTATGCGCGCTTCTCCAGCCAGGAAATAAGGAAGCATTTCATCTTTCTTATCCTCAATAAAAACGGCTTCCAGCCCTTTTAACGAGGTCTTTTTCCCTAGCTGATGTTGCAACACTACTTCTCCCTTCACCCCAAAAGTGGCCACTATTTTTCCAATGCTGTTGTAATTGATCATAAGGCGCAAAGGTAACTTTCGGCAGCCAAGGGCAATGCAGGGGCCGGGTATTTTGTGGAACCGTACCCGGTCTTTTTTTGACCTCACAGGGACCTTACAGGGACATAACAGGGACATAACAGGGACCTCACAGGGACCTAGAAGGGATTTTATCCCTGTTATGTCTCTGTTACCTCCTTGATTGGTCCCTGAAAGCTGATGTAAAATCCCAACCAGATCTGGCAAAAAAATGGGCTGCAACCCACCAGTTGGCGGGCAGCAGCCCAAAGTTTTTCTCCCCCTATTGAAGGGGGCTAAAAGAAAAAAATCCCGTTAAGGATGAACCTCAACGGGATTTAACAAGTTGACAGCTAGCTATACTGCGTAGGATTATTCTCCTCTGCGCGGTCTCACCGGAGGTCCACCTGCACCTCTGCGGGGTCTTCTATCCCTTGCTTCTGTTTCCTGGCGCTTCTTAACCTGGACTTCGTGCTCAGCATGCCACTTCTGGAATTTCTCCATAGCGGTAGCTTCGTCGAATAGACCCAGTTTCACACCACGCAACAAATGTTTCAGGTACAATACGCCTTTGTACGACAGGATTCTGCGCACTGTATCAGTAGGTTGAGCGCCTTTATGCAGCCAATCCAAGGCTTTCTGGCGATCCAACTGAATACTTGCAGGAACTGTAAGCGGGTTGTACGTACCCAACTTCTGGATAAACTTTCCATCACGCGGAGAGCGTGCATCGGCCACTACGATGAAATAAAAAGGTCTCTTTTTAGACCCATGGCGTTGCAGTCTGATTTTAACTGGCATCTTAAATAGAAATTTAAATGCGTGAACAAATAGGGTTACTTTCCATTATAACGATTGCAAAAATAACAATCGACATGATTTTTCCAAATTTAATAATTCAGAAGAAATTTTTGTGTTTTATCATGCCATCATTCTGAATAAAATACGCGCGAAATTGTTGATAAGTTAGCTGGTAAACAAGCCGATAGACCCACAATTTCATAGTGAAAAAAATTTTTCTAGCGCTTCATTCCCATTCGCCCCATCGGCATTTTATTCATCATTTTCATCATCTGTTTCATTTGCTCAAACTGCTTCAAAAAGGCATTTACCTCGTTAATGTCTTTTCCTGAGCCTTTGGCAATGCGTTGTTTGCGACCCATATTTATCAGATCGGGGTCTTCCCGCTCCTGTTTGGTCATGGAGTTGATCATGGCCTCGATGCCCTTGAAAGCATCGTCGCTGATATCAATATCCTTGATGGCTTTACCAACACCCGGGATCATTCCCAACAGGTCTTTGATATTACCCATCTTTTTTATCTGCTCCAGTTGTTGTTTAAAGTCTTCGAAGTTGAACTGGTTCTTGCGGATCTTCTTCTCCAGTTTGCGCGCCTGTTCTTCATCGAACTGTAATTGCGCCTTTTCAACCAGGGTGGTAATGTCACCCATACCCAATATACGCTGGGCCATACGTTCGGGGTAGAACACATCGAGCGTATCGAGCTTTTCGCCACTGCTTACAAACTTGATGGGTTTTTGAACCGTGTATTTGATTGAAAGGGCGGCGCCACCGCGGGTATCACCATCGAGCTTGGTGAGCACCACACCGGTGAAGTCAAGGCGATCATTAAACGCTTTTGCGGTATTCACTGCGTCCTGACCGGTCATGGAGTCCACCACAAACAGGATCTCGTTGGGTTTAACGGCCGATTTTACGTCGGCTACTTCGGTCATCATCGCCTCATCGATGGCCAGGCGGCCGGCGGTATCGATGATAACCACATTTTTATTTTTACTGCGGGCTTCCTTGATGGCGTTGATGGCTATCTGCACCGCATTTTTATTCTCGGGTTCGCTGTATACATCCACCTCAATTTGTTCGCCCAGTACTTTTAACTGGTCAATGGCCGCCGGACGGTAAATATCGGCCGCCACCAGCATAGGCGAAAGCCGGCCTCTTGTTTTAAGGAAATTGGCCAGTTTGGCGCTGAAGGTAGTTTTACCGGAACCCTGCAGGCCGGCGATCAGAATAACGGCGGGATTGCCTTTGGCGTTGAACTCACTTTCGCTGCCACCCATCAGGTCAACCAGTTCGTCCTTCACGATCTTTACCATCAGCTGGCCGGGGCTTACGGCAGTTATTACCTTCTCACCCAATGCCTTATCTTTTATCCGATCGGTAAAATCCTTGGCAATTTTATAGTTCACGTCCGCATCCACCAGGGCGCGGCGAATGTCTTTTACGGTAGCAGCAATATTCAGTTCGGTGATCCGGCCTTCACCTTTTATCTGTTTTAGGGCCGATTCCAACCGGTCGGTAAGATTTTCAAACATAACTTCCTGTTTTTCGCATTTCATTAAAACCCTGCGCTGGGCCTAAGGGCTAAAAGCAAAAAGTGAATATACCCTCAAGTTATATTCACTTTATGGACTGCAAATTTACAGGAAGTAAATTTTGTTGTGTAAAGTTTCTTTTGCCAGGCTATAATTTTAAGGTTAAACGCCCAAATATCCCCGGAGGGCCTTTGAACGCGAATTGGTGCGCAGTTTGGTAATTGCCTTGTCTTTGATCTGGCGAACCCGTTCCCGGGTAAGGTTGAATTTCTCCCCGATGTCTTCCAGACTCATGGGATGATCGACCCCCAATCCAAAGAAATAGCAGATTACCTCTTTTTGCCGTTCGGTAAGCATTTTCATGGAACGCTCGATTTCCTGTTTAAGCGACTCCTTGTGCTCGATGTTGGCATTTGCGTACTCAGCATTAGGATTTACCAACACATCCATCAGGGTATTGTCTTCCCCTTCAGACAGCGGTGTATCCATGCTTACGTGCCGGGCAGCGATGCCCAGGGTAGCAGATACTTCTTCAGTTTCGAGTTCCAGCAGTTCAGCCAGTTCTTCGGGCGAGGGTTCGCGTTCGAACTCCTGTTCCAATTGGGAGAACGCTTTCTGAATTTTGTTGGTTAACCCTACTTTGTTTAATGGAAGCCTTACAATACGCGATTGTTCAGCTAATGCCTGAAGAATGCTTTGGCGAATCCACCATACGGCGTAAGAAATGAATTTGAAACCACGGGTTTCATCAAAACGCTGCGCTGCTTTAATGAGACCCAAATTACCCTCATTGATGAGGTCTGGTAGTGAAAGACCTTGGTTTTGATACTGCTTGGCTACGGATACAACGAACCTTAAGTTGGCTTTCGTTAGTTTATCAAGGGCTGCTTGATTACCTTGCTTGATCAAGCCCGCTAGCTTAACTTCTTCTTCGGGACTGATCAATTCAACTTTTCCGATTTCCTGCAAGTACTTTTCAAGGCTCTGAGATTCACGATTCGTAATTGATTTCGTGATCTTGAGTTGCCGCATACTCATAGGTAGGACATTTTAAAGGGTTTTTTAGGTTTATAACGGTCAATGGTTTATAAAAAACGAAATACCTGTTGAATTTGTTATATGAACAAGCATTTTGTTGTTAAAAAACTATCCACCTAATATACCCATTTCTGCCCATCTTCTACAAAATAATTCGTAACCAGCTGGTAGTCAGATATATGAAATTTTTTTGCTTATTTATTCATTTTTAGGCACTTTTTACCCTATTTATCCAAAAAAAAATTTTGAGGGTAGCATTATTTTTCTATAATTGCACCATTGCAACTTGCAAAAAAGATCAATACAAGGGTTAGATGAGTAAGAAACACATATTTACGTTAGAGTATCCGGTAAGATGTTCTCCTTCCATTTTATACGAATTCCTTAGTACCCCTGCAGGTTTGCAGGAGTGGTTTGCCGATAAAGTAGACGAACGGGATAATGTTTTTAGTTTTTCCTGGAACGGAACTACCGATAAGGCAGAAGTGATGGAAAGTGAAGAAGAGAAATTTATCAGGTTTCACTGGTTGCATGCACCCAAAGAAGAATATTTCGAATTTAGAATCGAGAAATCAGAAGTTACGAATCAGACCATCCTTGTGATTAAAGATTTTGCAGATAAGGGGGAGGTAAAAGACCAAAGTCAGTTATGGGGCTACCAGGTAAAAGACCTGTTTCACCGGCTCGGTAATTAATGACCAATAGAGGTAACAATTGTTTCGTATAGATCAATTATTAATTCTTTTGACCGATTCCAATGAGGAAGTGAAATTTTGGCGGAAAGCTTGCAAAAATCATTAGCCAGCAGAATTTCTTCTACTGAAGATGAATTCAATTGGGTAAGCGGCTTGTAATTGTCTTCTTCAAATTCGTGACGCCATTCGTCTCCACTTACGCATAAGTAAAATTGCCTGCTTGCCAGTAACGGTAAATTAGTAAGCAGGTTTTGCTGGTATTGCTGTTTATAACGACCCTTCAGGTGCAGGGTTACGCTGAAAAAATGCCCCCACCAGAACAGGGTCCTGATGGCAAATGTGTCCTGGCGGTTGAATAAACGCGGATAATCCAGCATTACCCAGGGCAATCCCCCGTAATTCTCCCCTCTTGAGATCTTAGGCGAAGGAATCAGCACTTCCGACAATAAAATAGCCGGGTTTGCATTAAAGTTGTCGCGCGTTTGGTGGGCAATATCCCCAAACAAGGAGTAAACTTTTTCAATAATTGTATTCTTTGTTAAAAGCCAGTCAGCATTTTGCACCAGCGATAATTCCTCTGTTGAAAGCTGTATTTTTGCGGCGTCCATTTTATAAAGATAATACCCGTGATAAAAAAACTCGACATATTGGTTTTGCGATCATTTATCGGACCTTTTATCGCAACCTTTTTCCTTACCCTGTTCGTGTTGATCCTGCAGTTCTTCTGGCTGTGGATCGATGACTTTGTAGGCAAGGGTATTGACACCTATACCATGCTTCGCCTGGTGCTTTACCTGAGCGCCACGCTGGTTCCCCTGGCCTTGCCGCTGGCCATCCTTCTTTCATCCATTATGACCTTTGGCAACCTGGGCGAAACCTTTGAACTGGTAGCCATCAAGTCGGCCGGTATTGGCCTGCTGCGCTTCATGCTGCCCTTAACGGTAGTGGCCGCCCTGCTTTCAGGTATGGCATTCCTGTTTAACAACTATGTTATTCCGGTAGCCAACCTGCGCATGAAAACCCTGCACTACGACCTCGTAAATAAAAAACCAGCCTTCGATCTGAAAGAAGGCGTTTTCTATACCACCATTCCCGACTATGCCATCAAGGTGTCGAAAAAAGTAAATGATACTATTTTACAAAATGTGATCATTTATGAGACCAGCACGGGCCCCCAGGATAATATCGTAGCAGCAGAAAAAGGCATTATGCGTATTTCTGCCGACAAGCGCTTTCTGGAATTTACCCTGTACAATGGCTGGCGGTATGAAGAACGCGGCAATCGTTATGGCAACAACACCGATTTTATTCGCCTCGGCTTTAAAGAATATAAAAAAGTACTGGACCTGAGTTCGCTGGCATTGAACCGTACGAGCGACAGCACCTATAAAGACCGCTATGAAATGTTAAGTACGCGGCAGCTGAGCAAGAATGTAGATTCACTGGACAAAAGTCTGCGTGCCTTCAAAGAGCGCGACCAGCGCGAGCTGCAAGGCTATCTTACTTTCTCAAAATACTTCGATACCGGTTGGGTAAACGTAAAAGCACCGCCTATTAAAAAAGGCGCCAAAACCTTTCTCGACCTGTTGCCCGATAGTTTAAAAGTGCATAAAACCGATGCTACCCCTGTAGGGGTAAAGCAGAAGGTACTGGATGAGACCAATGCCTATGCCGGTTATGTAAAAAACAGCATCGAGGGACCATCCTGGGATTATGATGGCAAAAGAAAAGAACTGCGCATGACATTGATGACCTACCATGAGAAAATCACCATGTCAATAGCGGTGCTGGTATTGTTTCTCATAGGCGCGCCGCTGGGCTCTATTGTACGCAAGGGTGGCATTGGTACCCCGGTGGTATTTGCCGTGGTGTTCTTTGTGATCTTTTTCCTGTTGAACAACTTTGGAAAAAAGTTTGTGAAGGAAGATGTGTTGCAGCCAGTTGCGGGCATGTGGCTGGCCACTGCCGTGTTGCTGCCCATTGGCCTGTTCCTTATTTACAAAGCATTGCACGATTCACAATTGTTTAATAAAGAGTTTTACTACCGTGCCTTCAGAGCCATTCGCAAATTAATTATGAAGAAAAATGGTGCCGCAAAAGAAGCGGCGCCTGCGAGTTAGGGACGTGAATGGGCCCGC
Source organism: Niastella sp. (assembly GCF_045805085.1). Taxonomy (NCBI): domain Bacteria; kingdom Pseudomonadati; phylum Bacteroidota; class Chitinophagia; order Chitinophagales; family Chitinophagaceae; genus Niastella; species Niastella sp. The sequence goes on along the minus strand of NZ_JBJMLX010000243.1, from coordinate 23,059 downwards.
CCGACTGAACCTAGGTAGGGCGGGGTCAATCGTTGCAGACTAAACACCAATGTTAATAAAACGATTTTTATCTTTATAGAAATCTGGTTTAATGACAGACCTGCAACTATATTCGACTATTTCCAACCTTCCCCCCAATCTTAAGAAGGAAGTAGAAGATTTTGTGGAATTTTTGAAAACAAAAACTAAAAAAGAGAAGGTAGTCACAGAACGAAAATTTGGCTGCGCCAAAGGGTTAATTGAAATGTCTCCTGATTTTGACGAGCCGCTGGATGATTTTAAAGACTACATGTAATGGTTTATTTATTAGACACACATACATTCTTATGGTTCCTGGCTCCATCTAAAATTTCCATTTGAAGAGCTGACCAGCTATCTTTCGGCGAACGATATTGAAATACTGCCTATTACTTTTGACCATATTAAGGGATTAAAAAATCTCGAACTTCATCATAGGGATCCATTTGACAGGCTTCTTATCGCCCAGGCAATCAAAGAAAATTTAACAATTCTAAGCCGGGATTCAAATTTCTTCCAGTATCCGGTAAAAATAGTCTGGGGTTGATTTCCTTCCAGTCCCTCTAAACTTCCATTCTGTATATCACCTTTTGCTCATTGCCCGCTGAAAACCTACCTTCGCGCAAACTACAGGAATTGAACTCGGGCAGGGAAAATCTTCGAATACAGAAATGGGTGGTAACAGTAGCCGTACTGCTGTTCATCATTAAAATAGTGGCATTTTGGGTAACCCGCTCAGTAGCCATATTAACCGATGCCCTGGAAAGCACGGTAAATGTAATTGCCGGTTTTATTGGTTTGTACAGTTTATATGTGGCGGCTAAACCGCGCGATGAAAACCACCCATACGGTCATGGTAAGGCTGAATTTTTATCGGCCGCTGTTGAAGGTACGCTCATTATTGTGGCCGGTTTGGTGATCGTTTACGAATCAGTGCTTCATTTTATATATCCCACCGAATTAAAACAGCTCGACCGGGGTATTTTACTGGTAGCCTTTACCGCGTTGATAAATTTTGTAGTAGGGTTTATCAGCATTCGTATTGGTAAGAAAAACAATTCCCTCGCACTCACCGCCAGTGGCAAACACCTGCAAACAGATACCTATTCTACCCTGGGAATTATTCTGGGGCTGGTGTTGATCCGCTTCACCCATCTCAACTGGCTGGATAGTGTAACCGCTATAATTTTTGCTTTTATCATTATCGGTACCGGTTACCAGATCCTGCGGCACTCCCTGGCTGGTATTATGGATGAAGCCGATAAAGAACTGCTGCAAAAAATGCTGGCCGTCCTGAACGCCAACCGCCGCACCAACTGGATCGATCTGCACAACCTGCGCGTGATAAAATATGGCGGCCAGTTTCATATCGACTGTCACCTTACGGTGCCCTGGTACCTGAATGTGGTGGAAGCGCATAAAGAAGTGGAAGAACTGGGCAGCCTTATTAAAAGAGAATTCGGTACCGTGTTTGAGTTATTCGTACATACAGATCCCTGTCTTGATTTTTCGTGCAGCATTTGCACCAAAGACGACTGCACCGTTCGCAAACGCCCCTTTGAAAAGCGGATTGAATGGACGTTGGAGAATGTGCTTAAGGATAAGAAGCATAGTTTGTGATAACGAGTTGATCAGTTGACCAGTTGACCAGTTAACCAGGAAGAAGATGGTTAGGGAGAATAAAGAATGAGGTTGATAGGGTTGACAAGTTAACGAGGAAGAACAAGCTTAGGAGAAATAAAGAAGGAGGTTGATAGGGTTGACGGAGTTGACAAGTTTACTAGTTAACATGTTAATAAGTTTGCTGTGTCGCGGATTGCCGATTCCGCCCTTTGCCGTTTCAAGACTACCGAATGCTGGTTCTTTTCTCTGCCTTTTCATCTCTGCCTTCTGCCCTTTGCCTTCTGCCGATTCCGCCCCTTCATTGCCAATTGGTTTCACTATATTCGCCTACCATTCTTTAAGAAACTAATTACTCAAATAAACTCATGATTATGCAAGCCTGGAAAGATTACCAGGAGAAGAACAAAGATCGCTTCCTGGATGAATTACTGGAATTGTTACGCATTCCTTCTGTAAGCGCTAACAGCGACCATAAGGATGATATGAGAAAATGTGCGGAAAAAGTACAACAACGGTTGCTGGAAGCCGGTGCTGCTTCGGCCAATGTATATGAAACAGCGGGCCACCCGGTAGTATATGCTGAAAAGATCGTTGATCCTTCCAAACCAACCGTACTGGTTTATGGCCACTATGATGTGCAGCCTCCGGATCCGTTAAATCTTTGGCACAGCGGTCCGTTTGAACCGGTGATCAAAGACGGCCGTATTTACGCCCGGGGATCTGCTGATGATAAAGGGCAGTTTTACATGCATGTGAAAGCCCTTGAAATATTATCAAAGACCAACTCGCTTCAAAACAATATCAAGTTTTTGATAGAGGGTGAAGAAGAAGTCGGCTCCCCCCACCTCGCCGATTTTGTTGCAGCGCATAAAGACCTGCTGAAATGCGATGTGATCCTTATCAGCGACAGTTCCATGATCAGCATGGAAAATCCGTCCATCGATATTGGCGTGCGCGGTCTTGCTTACATCCAGGTTGAAGTAACAGGCGCCAACCGCGACCTGCATAGTGGGGTGTATGGTGGCGCAGTAGGTAATCCTATCACTATGCTGGCCAAAATGATCGCCAGTTGCCATGATGAAAATAACCACATCACCATTCCCGGTTTTTATAATGACGTAGTTGAGTCAACGCCTGCAGAAAGAAAACTGATGGCGGAAGCGCCCTATGATGAAAATGAATATAAAAACGACCTGGGCGTAAAAGAACTGTGGGGTGAAAAAGGCTATACCACCAACGAGCGCACCGGCATTCGCCCTACGCTTGAAATAAATGGTATCTGGGGTGGTTATACCGGCGAAGGCGCCAAAACCGTACTGCCTTCAAAAGCATATGCAAAAATTTCAGCCCGCCTGGTGCCTAACCAGTCATCTGAAAAAATAACAGATATGTTATTGCAGTACTTCCGCAAAATAGCACCGGTGGGCGTTACAGTGGAAGCGCATAACCTGCATGGTGGGGAGCCTTATATGACACCCATCGATTCAAAAGCCTACCAGGCTGCGGCAATGGCCATTGAAACTACTTTTGGCAAAAAGCCAATTCCTGTTCGCGGCGGCGGCAGTATTCCCATTTGTTCCATTCTGGAAAAAGAACTGGGTGTAAAGATCGTGTTCATGGGTTTTGGGCTGGATAGCGATAACCTGCATTCCCCCAACGAAAAATTCGACCTGGTTAATTTTTACAAGGGCATTGAAACGATCCCTTATTTTCATAAATATTTTGCCTCTTAATTGTCAATGGTCAATCGTCAATGGTGAATGGGCTCATGAAATTTCCGATTCCCGTATTAGTTATTAATCTCGCGAATCGGGGTCTTATTCACCATTGACCATTCACCATTCACGACCACTGCCTTTTTTGTATCTTTGAGAAGAAAGAAAAGAGGAATTATGAGCAGCAATACAGAAAAAAACGAAAAGCTTAGAATTGATAAATACCTGTGGTCCATTCGCTTATTTAAAACACGCTCCATGGCTTCAGCAGCGTGTGATAGCGGTAAGGTGAAATTCAATGGCGACCAGGTAAAAGCCTCCCGCCAGGTACATGTGGGCGATGAATACGACGTAAAAACGGAAGCCCGCCGCTGGCGTGTTAAGGTAGCAGATCTGTTACACAATCGCGTAGCACACAGCGAAGCCATCAAATATTACATCGATATTACCCCGGCTGAAGAACTGGAACGGTTACAATTCCAGGCTTCGAGCTTTCATACCGGTAAACGCCTCAGCAAAATTGGCCGGCCAACCAAGAAAGACAGAAGAGATCTGGATGAATTTATAGACTAGTTACCTGCAATCAGTTACAGGTTGCAGGGTACAGGTTTCAGGGAAATACAAAAAATGCTTTCTGCCCTGTAACCTGAATCCTTGAAACTTGTAACTATTATCTTTGTGTTATGCGTATTGACATTATCACTGTTGTGCCCGAATTACTCGAAAGCCCTTTTTCGCATTCCATTATGAAAAGAGCCCGTGAAAAGGGTTTGCTGGAAGTGCACGTGCATCACCTGCGCCAATGGGCCGTTAATGAGTACGGACAGGTGGATGACTACCAGTATGGCGGCGGCGCGGGCATGGTAATGATGTGCGAACCGCTGGCCAATGCCATCGAGTCGCTGTCGAAAGACCGTCAATACGATGAAGTTATTTTTATGACCCCCGATGGCGAACGGTTCAACCAGTCGATCGCCAATCAACTGTCGTTGAAAGAAAATCTCATCATCATCTGCGGCCACTACAAAGGCATCGATGAGCGCATACGTGAACACCTTGTTACACGCGAAATATCTATTGGCGATTTCGTATTAAGTGGTGGTGAGCTGGCTGCTGCTATTGTGGTGGATGCCATAGGCCGCCTATTGCCCGGCGTGTTAAATGATGAAACCTCGGCCCTCATGGACTCCTTCCAGGACAATTTATTAGCTCCCCCTGTATATACCCGCCCGGCCGATTTCAGAGGCTGGAAAGTACCTGACATCCTGTTAAGCGGCGATCCTAAAAAAGTAGACGACTGGCGCTATGAACAATCCTTACAGCGTACTAAAGACCGCCGCCCTGACTTATTAGATAAGCATTAAAGGCTTGAACCTGGTATCTTGCGCCTTAAAAAAAAGCGGTCCGGTCAAAGACCAAACCGCTTTAGTAACAGGATAATAAACTATGCTATCAAAAAAATTAGCAGGTAAATAATCAACTGCATAACCAGTGTAAAGACAATTGTCTTTTTCATAAGGGATGGATTTACGCCTATACAAAAGCACGCCGCGTGCCAAAGTGATTTTATTTGTATAGGATATCTACGCAACGTAATTAACTCAATTATCTCTTTTGCTGACTATCATTTGTTTAGTTAGAATTATTTTATTCACACAATTGCATAGTCGGCAATCGTGAATCGGCAATCGGCAATGGGTTCCCGAAACTCCAACCTTACGCCTTCTTTTCAACCTGTCAACTTGTTAACTTGTCAACGCTATCAACCTATCACTTCCTCGTCAACTGGTCAACTGATCAACTGGTCAACTCACTTCAGCGTGATCTCCACTTTCACCGGTTTTCCGTTAAACTCAACCGTTAGAAACTCATTAGAAAGCTGTTGAAAAGGATCGGGCTGTTTACCAAAACTACCCGCGTCTACGGGTTTACCATTAACTGTTGCCACGCCTGCGAGTGCAACGGGTAATTCGAGTCTGAATGTGCGTTTGAATTTCTTTCCGTATTGATTCGGGTTGTTGGTAGCGATATCGATCGTAACTTTTTTACCTTCGGTAATTCCTTTAAAGGTCACCAGTTCGTAATCTGCACGCTCCAGTGTTCTGGTGCTGCTGCCATCATCATCGTACCAGACATAAGTAGAAGCATAGGCAGATGGATAATACCGGATGGTGATGTCTTTTGAGTTGAATGTTTCAGTTGATTTGATGGTATCTTTTGAGAACCACAAAGGAACAAAGCCGCCTTCCCGTACAAATACCGGCAGTTGTTTTATATCAGCCGGCTGATTGATGTATTTACCGCCATCCGTAACCGAATTATTGGCCAGGCTGTACCATTTACCTGCTGGTAAATACAACATGCGGGCAGTGGCGCCCTGGCTGGTGATGGGCGCTACCAGTAAATTATCGCCCCATAAATACTCATCCTCTGCTTTTAAGGCAACACTATCAGCAAAACTGTAATAATACAAAGGACGCATCAACGGCCTGCCCCACACTGCCTGATCGTAGCTTAATGAATAGTTGTATGGCAATAACTGGTAACGCAGTTTTGTATAATTTCCCGCAATGCTTTTATAAGGCTCTTCCAACGTGGTTCCACTAGGACGGAACACGGGCGTAAAGGCTGCAAATTGTAACCAGCGGGTATACAGTTCGGGATCGGCTCCTTCGGCAGCAGCAAAACCGCCTGCATCGGAATGGATGTAAGGCAGGCCACTCAAACTCATTCCCAATAAAACCAGGGGCTGCGATTTCAGACCCGCCCAGCTACGCGCCACATCACCCGACCAGGGTAACACGCCATACCGTTGACTGCCTGCAAACCCTGAGCGGTTTAACAGGAACAGGCGCTGGTCGCTTACATCGGATGAATATTTTTCGAAGAACATTTTGCTGAAGTAATGCGCATACACGTTATGCACTTCATCGGCGCCCATAGGCCGGGCAACACCATAATCTTTCAGGTTGTGCATCATACTGGCCGGATGCTTTTCTGGCTCTGCCAGATCGAGCCACCAGCCGCTTACGCCATTAGCCACCTGCTTTTTGTACGACTTCCAGATGAAGTCCTGCGATTGCTTGCGGAAAATATCGAGAAGTCCACCTGTACCGTAAGAAAGATCAGGCACCATCATGGGGCCGCCATCGGCGCCGGTTGCCAGGAAGGGCGTGGCCTCGGCGTAGGTTTTGGTATTCTGTAAAATATAGGGCTCGGTTATAAGAACTGATTTTACATTATCTTTTGTTCTTAGATCGGTGAGCATTTGTTTGGGATTGGGCCATTTCTGCATGTTCACCCAATCAATGTTACCCATAGAGCCTTTCACGTTGTCACCAAACCAGGAGGGGTCAAACAGCAAGCCATCTACGGGGAAATTATCCTGCCTCATTTTGCCCACCACCTGGTGTACCTGTTCCTCGCTGCGGTAGCCAGAGCGGGAGACAAAATTGCCAAACACCCAACGGGGAGGCAATGGCTGACGACCCGTGATGGAAGAATAATTGGCCATGATCTCATCGAGGTTCTTTCCAAACACCACATAGTAAGTCAGTTCACCGCTGCTAAAACCGGCTTCCAGAGTATTCTTATCAGTTAACCCGAGATCTGCATATCCTTTGGATGGATTATCAAAAAACAGGGCATAACTAGCAGAAGAAATAAAGAAGGGCACTGAGAAGTTCAGGTTTTCGGCGCCCAGTCCGTAGTCCGGCGAAGCGGTGTTATACAAATTGAAGCGATGGCCGCGGCGGTTCATGGCTACGGCGCGTTCGCCCCCACCGAATATTTGTTCGTCATTGAACAATTGAAAACGGAACCCACGGGTATCGCCCTGCGCAAAATAGGAAGCGGATTTTACCTTTACTTCCTTGCCTGTTTTATAATAGAGCTTCTCGCGTTGCACCACCACGCTGGTGAGGTTATCCCATTCCACTGTTTGCGATTGCGCCACCGTCACTTTGGTACCAACAGCCGGTGGTTTTACAGTAACGGCATCTGAAATTTGTTCGTTCCTGCTGTAGTCGGCCGGTTTGTACGTTGTTTTAATAACCGCATTGTTAAAGCCCTGAAACGTCCAGGTGCCTTCCTTGGCCTTGTACACCACTTCAGTGGTCTTTCCAACAAATGGATCCTTCCCAACCGTGTTTACGATCACCTGCTGGGCATGAAGCGTTCCTGCAACCATCAATAAAATGGCCAGGCTGATTCTTCCTTTGCTAATTTCCATAATACCTGATTAAGGCATCAAATTAAAGAAACAACCGTTACAAACAAACTCAGGTAACAATAAAGTTGCCACGGTTACCGGCCGTGGCAAAATGTATGCTGCTAACAAAAAGTTAAAGCTATTGTTTGGGCAACGAGAATATCGTTCTATCAATATTACAAAACACCTGACCTCTTTTTAATTTAATATTGCAACACAGAAGATTGTAATTAGATTTCACCAATAATCGGATACTATGCAATTCACTATAACGGGCAAGCTGGTAGATACCCAGGAGAAAAAAATATATGCCGCAGCTATAACCGTAGGTAACGGTAAAATAGAAAGCATCACTCCCATTGATGACGAAAGCGCCGCACAGCACTATATTTTGCCTGGTTTTATCGACAGTCATGTGCATATTGAAAGTTCCATGCTGGTGCCGCGTCAGTTTGCGCGGCTGGCAGTTGTACATGGTACAGTGGCCACCGTCAGTGATCCGCATGAAATTGCCAATGTATGCGGCATGAAGGGTGTTGAATACATGATAGGGAATGGTAAAACGGTTCCCTTTAAATTTTTCTTTGGCGCGCCCAGTTGCGTACCCGCCACTACATTTGAAACAGCCGGCGCTACCCTCGATACGGCTGAAGTAGCGGCCCTTTTACAAAAAGAAGAAATTCACTATTTAAGTGAAATGATGAATTTCCCGGGTGTGTTGTATAACGACCAGGTGGTGATGGATAAAATATGGGCCGCCCGCCGGGCAGGCAAACCCATCGATGGGCATGCACCGGGTTTGCGCGGCGACCAGGCCCGTCTGTATATTGAAGCCGGTGAACCGGGCAATGTGATCATCAGCACCGATCACGAGTGTTTTACCCGCGAAGAGGCATTGGATAAACTGGAATATGGGATGCGCATCATCATCCGCGAAGGAAGCGCCGCGCGCAACTTTGAAGCCCTGATCGATTTACTGAACGATCACCCTGAAGACATTATGTTTGGCAGTGATGACAAACACCCTGATAGCCTGGTGGCTGGTCATATAAATCAGTTGTGCGCCCGGGCAGTTGCTAAAGGCATCGACGTGTTCAAGGTATTGCAGGCTGCGTGTGTAACCCCCGTATTACATTACAACCTTCCCGTTGGGTTACTGCGGGTTGGCGATGCGGCTGACTTTATTGTTACCAGCGATCTGCAACAATTCAATGTACTGCAAACCTATATCAATGGAGAACTGGTGGCTGAAAACGGCACCTCCAACATTGCCTCACAAACCTCTAGCCACATTAATAATTTCAATTGCAGTGCAAAGACCCTCGCCGATTTTCAACTGCCGTGGAAAGGTGAAACAATCATCCCGGTTATTGAAGCGCTGGACGGACAGTTAATCACTAACAAACTGATGCTATCACCCAAAACCCATGATGGGCAGTTAGTGAGTGATACGGACAGGGATATTTTAAAAATGGCTGTAGTGAACCGCTATACTGATGCCGTAGTAGCGCTGGCATTTATAAAAAATACAGGACTACAACAAGGGGCCATCGCTTCTTCCGTAGCGCACGACAGTCACAATATTGTAGCGGTGGGCGTTGATGATGAAAGCCTGTGCCAGGCGGTAAATGCGGTAATAGCGCAACAAGGCGGCGTAAGCTGCGTGGGCCCGCAGGGCTTGCAGGTATTGCCTTTGCCGGTTGCCGGCCTTATGAGCGCTGAAGACGGGTATGAGGTTGCCCGCTCCTATACTGCCATCGATGCCATGGCCAAATCACTGGGTTCCACCCTTTCAGCTCCCTTTATGACGCTGTCGTTTATGGCATTGCTGGTAATACCGCATTTGAAATTAAGCGACCTGGGGCTGTTTGACGGGGATGCCTTTAAACTGATAGCACCCTGACAATGGAGATATTAGGTGACTTCACAGATAAATCACTGTTTTACTAAAATATTCTTTATATCTTTAGAAGCAACCATTTACTATTACCTGCGCCTTTCCTCTGAAGCAATAAAGGTTTAAGCCGTATACCAATTCTGGAACCAAAACCTTACGTGATGCCGATAACAACAGTAAACCCAACGCATGGAGTGGAAGAATGGTTATCTAAAACTATCATTCCCGAATCTCCCTTCACACTATTTGTAAAGAACGTACACCCGGTAAGTACCGAGGCTCAGGCATTTATTAATCAAAAAGCCTACCCCTGCCAATTGAACAAGGGTGAAATGCTGGTTTCGGCCGGCGCCGTTTGCAAAAATGTATACCTCATTCGCAAAGGCATTCTACGCAGTTATATAAAAGAAGAAAAAAAAGAGATCACCACCTGGATCCTGGGTGAACAGGAACTGGCCACCTGCATTACCAGTTTTGGCTTACAGCAACCTGCACGCGAAAATATTCAGGCGCTGGAAGATTGCGAATTATCGACCCTGAGCTTTGATGACCTGCAATACCTGTATGATAATTTTCCCGAAGCAAACATTGTTGGCAGAAAAATACTGGAGCGGAATTATCGCGAGGCGGAAGAAAGGGCCTTTATTGCCCGCCTGATGGAAGCCACTTCCAAATACAAACATTTTATAGCCACTAAAAGCGATCTGCTGAACCGGGTTCCCCTGAAATTCATTGCTTCTTACCTGGGCATGACGTTGGAAACGCTTAGCCGGATCAGGAGTAAGTTGTCCCGGAGTATTAATGGTATCAATGAGTTAAATTAGGTCTGCAATCGGCAGTCGGCAATTTTAGCCTCGCGCTAATCAAGCCTCGCTTAATCGTGAAACATGAAACGGAAAACCGTCTGCGCAGTAGCTCGCGGATTCGGTGATATCCCGGCAATGTGCCCTGGAATCGCGAACAAATGCTTCCTGCCCACAACTCAATAACTTAAGAACTCAATAACTCAAGAACCAGCTTCTTCGACTCCGCTCAGCATTACTTCCCCGAACTTGAAACTTTGAACTTGAAACATAAAACTGTTTTTACCGGCAATTTCTCCGGTTTTACCGACATATGCCTTCCCCCTGTCGGCCTGCGCTTGCCTGATGACCCTGCGCGGGATAGCTTTGTGTAAAATTATTAATCAAATGCGCGATAAATCACTCAAGGAACAGCGGAAGGCCTTTAGAAGAGAAAACAGGAAGGCGGGGCTGAGAAAAGGAAAAAGAAGCGGTAGTGTGCTGGCCGGCCTGCTGTTAATGTGCGTTGGCGGCTTATTACTGGCAAAGGCCTTTGGCGTCCCCTTTCCTGAATGGATGTTCACCTGGCCAATGATCGTGATCGCATTTGGCTTACTGGCTGGCGCCGGTAATGGCTTTCGCGATCCGGGTTGGGTAGTTATTTCAGGCGTAGGTACCGTATTCCTGCTGCAAAGAATATGGCCCAACACAAGCATCTACATGTTCCTTTGGCCAATTCTCATTATAGTTTTAGGTTTTATAATCATTGTAGCCCCCCGCCGGCACCGCATGTGGCACGATCGCTGGGAAAAATTTAAGGAAATGAAGGAAGCAGAAGGCTGGGGTAAAGACGAATGGCGGAACTGGGCTGATAAAAAAGACTGGCGCAGGTCTGAATGGAAAAGCTGGGCCCATAACCAGGGCTGGCAAAACACCTCACAGACAGAGCCTATTCAATCTGTTCCTGTAACTGACAACCCAAACCCTGAGAACACCACCATTCCCAATAACCCCGACTCAAAAGGGGGCTTCGACAACTGGGTAGAAGCGGTGACTGTATTTGGCAACATCAAAAAACGGGTATATTCAAAAAACTTTAAAGGCGGTGATGTGGTATCCATCTTCGGCGGAGTAGAAATAGATCTAACCCAGACCGATTTCAATGGAGCAATAACTATCGAGATGACCCAAATATTCAGTGGCGCCAAACTCATCATTCCGCCCCACTGGCAAATACGCTCTGAAATGATCGCCATTTTTGGTGGCATTGAAGACAAGCGCCCACCACAGGCCCACTATGACGAGAATAAAGTACTTATTTTAAACGGTACTACTTTCTTCGGTGGCCTTGAAATAAAAAGTTACTAATAATCTTATTCCTCCCAACCATTAAAAATCTATGATATGAACTGGTTCCTGGCAAAAATAGTATACCAAATCGTTTGCGGAGAAGGTGATCACACCGCCCAATTTGACGAACAGTTGCGACTGGTGCAGGCCGCTGACGAAAACGAGGCCTTTGATAAAGCAAAAGCAATAGGTGAACAGGAGCAGGAGATGTTCCTGAACCAACAACAAAAACTGGTGACCTGGCAGTTTGTGAATGTATGTGAGTTGTATAAAATATCAGCGCTTATTGACGGTGCTGAATTATATTCTCGGATACAGGAAACCGGTAATGCCGGTTCGTATATTGATCTGGTAAATAAAAAAGCCGCTCATATTAAAGCTGCCAATACGCATAAGTATTTACAGTTATTCTAGTATCTTACCTATAACCAACTTTAATCAAACGTGGCACTATCACCACTTGGCACATTCAAGAACAAGATCATTTTCGTAGCAGCCTGGCTTGCCTGGTCGCTGATGCAGGTTAAAATATTGCAGGATTGGGGACTGCCCGGGCGCATAGCCGCTATGGACAGCCTGGTGAGCAATCTTTTGTTAGCGGCGATCACCGTTCTTGTTATTAATAACCTTAAGTATTACCGGCCCAAAAAGGGAAAGTACATTTATCTCATCATCGTTTGTGCAGTAAAAGCCTGGTTGTGGAGCGTGATGGTGAAATATGTCATGCAAAACATTTATCCCGATGAAACCGGGTACCTGCAATTCCTCGACCGGTTTATGTCTATCCGGTTTGATATTGCCTTGCTGATAACCTTATGTGTAGCCCTGATTAGTGAGTTGTTCTATACTCTGGAAGAACAAAAAGACAGTGAGCATCGTAAAACCGATGCGGAGAAAATGGCCCGTGAGGCAGAGTTGTATAAACTGCGTCAACAGTTACAACCCCATTTTTTATTCAACAGTCTGAATTCAATCAGCGCCCTGATAACCATTCAACCGGCCCAGGCGCGGAAAATGATACAACAGTTGTCAGATTTTTTAAGAGGGACCCTGAAAAAAGAAGATAACCAGTGGATAAACCTGGAAGATGAATTACAACATTTACAGCTGTATCTCGATATTGAAAAAGTGCGCTTCGGCCACCGGTTAAACACCACCGTTCTCAGTGAAACCTGCGATAAACTGCAATTGCCCAGTATGCTGTTACAACCCCTTGTTGAAAATGCCATCAAATTCGGGTTGTACGATACTACCGACGCCGTGACCATCAGCATTGTGGCTACGCAGGAAAACAATTACCTGGTGATCACCATTCAAAACCCCTTTGATCCCGAAACCTCATCGCCCAAACAGGGAACTGGTTTTGGATTAAGTTCGATACAACGAAGATTGTATTTATTATTTGCGCGGAATGATCTGCTGAACACCCGCCATACCGATAACCAGTTTACCACTGTTATAAAAATTCCTCAGCCATTATAATCGTTCCCGAACTTTGTATTAACAATAGAAAAAACGCATATAGATGAAAAAAGCCATTATTGTAGATGATGAACCTTTGGCCCGGATGGTTGTAAAAGAATACCTGCAAAACCACCCTTCCATTACGGTAATGCAGGAATGTAACGATGGCTTTGAAGGCATGAAGGCGATCATGCAACACCAGCCCGATGTGATCTTCCTGGATATTCAAATGCCCAAGATCAATGGGTTTGAAATGCTGGAGCTGGTTGAACAGCCACCAGCTGTGATCTTCACCACTGCATTTGATGAATATGCGATAAAAGCATTTGAAAGCCACGCCGTAGATTACCTGTTAAAGCCCTTTAGCCAGGAACGTTTTGATAAAGCCATCGAACGCTTAACAGAGCGTGATACCGCCGCGGCTACTAACAATACCCGCGACCTGCTGGATACTGCAGCGCAGGGTCCCCAGCAAAACCAGCGCATTGTGGTTAAGACCGGTAATAAAATAAAGATCATTCCTATTGATGATGTGCATTACCTGGAAGCAGCGGATGATTATGTAAAGATCCACACAAAAGAAGGCGCTTTCCTGAAAAATAAAACCATGGGGCACTTTGAAAAAGTATTGAACCCGCAACAGTTTGTACGCACTCACCGCTCGTATATGGTTAACGTGCAGTTGGTTACCCGCATCGATCCTTATGAAAAAGAAAGTTACCTGGCCCAGTTAAAAACCGGGGCACAGGTACCAGTTAGTAAAAACGGATATGCCAGGCTGAAGTCGGTTTTAGGCATTTAAATATACCCCTCCATACATACGTAACCCATACACGAATAAGGCGTAACACTTACTTATAAATACACATATCACTTAATTAATATAGTTCTACCTCGAGGTACTGGTTCTTCTGTATACAATCGGTGTTTTAATACCTACACTAATTAACACCATAACCATGTATCCAGTACCCGTACTCCACGGCAACAAGATTGCCATGCTCTTATTTTGCTTTGTATGTTTCAATGCTTCTTTTGTAAAGGCTCAATGTATTGACACCACTGCCAACCCCACCGTTTCGGCCAGCGTATCAACCGGCGCAAGCATTTATTCTTTCAACAACCCATCAAATGCACTGGCCAATGATGCCAGCCGGGCTACTGCCACATCACTTCTCCAGTTATTTGGGGACGAAACAACTGATTACCTGCAGGTTAAAGGTTTCGGATTTAATATTCCTACAGCTGCTTCCATTTGTGGCATACAGGCGACAGTGGTAAGAAGCGCTTCGAATGTGGATCTGTTGTTTCATACATCCAGCGTAAAGGATATCGATGTGCGCCTTATGAAAGGCGGAGCCCTCACTGGCATTAACGAGGCGCATACTTCTACCGAATGGCCTTCTTCAGATGGCAATGCTACGTACGGTAGCAATAGTGATCTCTGGGGTATCAGTTGGTCGCCGGCAGATATCAACAGCAATAACTTTGGTTTTTCCATCTCAGCCAAAATTCACGGCACCGTCTCTCTCTTCCCTGCCGCCCGGATCAATTACATCAGTATGACCGTTTCTTATTTAGACCCTACTGTATTATCAACGCAGGCTTTGCAATTTCGGCTAGCCAATGGCGCCAATCATTCAGCGGCACTTTCCTGGAAGCTGAATACAACTGATGAAGGAGTGACATATTCTGTTGAACGGTCGGTAAATGGAATGAAGTGGCAACCGGTACAAGGCTTACCACAACAGAATTTTCACGCAGCTATGTTCTCCTTTATTGATGCGCAGCCTTTACCCGGCCAATCGTTTTACCGGTTAAAAATAACCTTCTCTTCAGGGGAAGTGCGTTATTCAACCATACAGTCATTTGAATATCTTGATAGCTTATCCTTAAAGGGCTATCCTAATCCTGTTACAACTATTATCCAGGTAGCGGGTGTTATACCAGGTGAACGGGTGGCGCTGACAGATCTTTATGGAAAACGTTTGTTTTTGTCGGCCCCGGCGAAAAATACAATTATACAGCTTGATGTGGCTCATTTACAGCCAGGTATGTATGTTATAAGTGCAGGAAACAGGAAAATGAAGATCCAGAAAAAATAAGTAATAAAGCACGTGAATAACGGTTGGACATCATGACCTTTTTATACCAAAACCCGCTACCACAGCGGGTTTTGTATTTTCATTCGGACCTTACCCATCCTAAAAACAGCCTTATGTTGATTTTTGGGTGGCGATATCCCGTTGTATGTTTGCATTACGAAACGTAACAAACAAACACCAACCGGTGTTCTTCTGGTAAAAATACGTTGCTTCCCTCCGCTTAGCCTACGCATTGATTGCCTTCCACGATTGTAAAACTCCATATTACGCGATTGTAGCTTCAATAACACGACGTAGTAACAGATCAATAACATATATAAACTTTACAATTATGAAAAAGGCAATGAGGAATTTTGGTATAGCATTAATTGCTTTAACCTTAGGCTTTTCCACTGTAATTCTCGCAAACGACGGAGATAAAAAAGATAAAACCAATCATACAACAGAACTGAAGTTCATCGGAAACCTGGAGAATCAACCTGTATTCCAGTTAGACCTGACCAATTCAGAAGAGGATGAGATCGTTGTGACTTTCCGTGATGAAGCTGGTAATGTGATTTATGCAAATACCTTCAAAGGCGCTAACATCAGCAAAAAATTCATGCTGAAGTCTGAAGAGTTTGGTGATACTGCATTAAACGTATCAGTTAGATCAAAGAAAAACAATTCAACTGAAGTATACGCTATCAGCAGAAACCATACATATGTTGAAGAAACAACAGTTAACAAACTGAAGTAATTAGCAGTCCAGTCATTCAACTATTACATAGAGATTTTCACAAGAGCATCGGTTATACCGGTGCTTTTTTTTGGCCTCGCGAAATTCAAGCCTCGCTTAATCGTGAAACGGCAAACGTGAAACGTGAAAGGGCTCGCGACAGGGTAACACTCCTCACTATTTTTATTCTCATTTCATCCTTCGCCCTTTATCAACCCTGTCAACGCTATCAACTTTCTTCTTCCTGGTCAACTGGTCAACTGGTTAACTGGTTAACTTGTCAACTACAACTGAGAAACATATATACCCATTTGCTCCCTAAGTTGCTGTTGACCATTTTCAATAGCCTGTTGCACTTGTTTACCAGCGGCTGATGCGGGAATATCAATAGCGGTTGCCAACGCTTTTACATACCAGTCGCACCACACTTCCAGGATATGCTGTTCTTTCGCTTTCTCATTACCGGCCTGTACGGCTTTTTTGCTTAGTTCAAATTCTGTTTGTAACCGTTGTAACCCATTGCGGGTAATGTCTTTGATAAGCGCTGTGGCGGTTTTATCGTTGGCAGTGGTAAGCAGATAGGCGGTGGTCAGGGCGCTTTTGGCAACATGTTTCATTTCGATGGGCGATACCATATCGAGCCTGTCGACATCGGTATGATAGAACACATCCGTAAAATGCCACATCAGCAAACCGGGGATCTTTGCATTCAGAAAAGGCGTATGGTCGCTGCCCCCTTCAAAGGGATTGGTGCGTACCGTCCAACCGGTTTTTACGGCTTCATACAAACACCGGTTTAACAGCAGGTCGTTGAAATAATGCGGGAACAGGTTTGATTCCTGTAACTCGCCACCACCCCATTCGGTGTGTTTCTCGTTCCCACGCGTCCATATAGCCGAGGGATCGGGCATTTTTTCAATCAGGAAGGTGCCGCCGGTCTTTTGAATATCCTCCCCTACCATATCCAGGCTCAGGCCCCATTTAATGCCCTTCGCTCTTATTGAATCATCCTTTATATACCGGTGGGTAGAAACAATTTCATCGCCCCACAAAAAGGTAATGGTGCGTTGTGGTGTTACTTTTTTCTTTCGCACCAGCTCAGCTGTGGTTCGCGCCATTTCGGCCAGCGTACCCACACCGGATGCATTGTCATTGGCGCCCGGCTCCTGTACATGCGCACTGAATACAAACCGTTCATCGGGTTTTGTTTTGCCCCGCACATTGGCTACCAGTGTCAATTCTTCCGACGCATAGATCTTTGTGTTAACCGTCACTTTCAGGGATACCGGTCCCTTTTCCAGCGCGGCTTTCAGTTTTTCTTTTGCTGCATACGATAACAGTACGCCCCATTTTTGACTCAACGAATCTGTATAGCTGATACCCTGGAACTGTATGGAGTTGGTATATTTCGCCGGTTGGTTGTATTTGGGCATGGAATATGCCACTGCCCCAACGGCGCCGTTCTTAATGGCATTATCGTACACCCCGCCAATACCGCCTTCGGCCATTACAATTTTCCCCTTCAGGTCTTTTCCCTCCATCTCTTTGGCGCTGCCTTTGCCAATGTACACCAGCTCAGCAGTTACGCCTTCTGCGGGTGTAGATGCCGAATACATCGCAATCATATTACGATTTGTCTTGAATTGCAACAGCGGTTCTTTGTCGCCAACAATATATACACTGGCATCAACGGGCTCCCAGGTAACATGGTTCATGGGGCGTTTTTCAATGCGGTAGGTAAGCGTGGCCGTTGCTTCGCCATTGGTTTCTTTTGTATAGCCGGCCTGTTGCAGTATTTTTTCTACCTGGTAAATGCTTTCATTAAAACCGCTGTTACCGGCCAGGCGCCAGCGTTGTTCAACAAACCAAACAGTGTTGTATGCCTGTTGTTCATTGAAAGTTTTTTCTAATATCTTGAAGTACTTTTTTTCGCTGGGGGTGATTTGGCCCTTTGCAGCTATCAATAGCAGGAGTGATAGGGATAAAGAAAGGAATTGTTTCATGATAAGGTCTTTTATACTGTTGCCGGTCGCCGGTTTACAGTTGAGGTTTTCCAACTTGAGTTGGAGTTACAAGTTACAGGTTTCTCATGAATCGTGAAACGTCAAACGTCAAACGTGAAAGGATTCCCGAAATTCCAACCTCACGCCTTCTTTTCAACCTGTCAACTTGTTAACTTGTCAACTTATCAACTTATCAACTTTATCAACGCTATCAACTTTTCTTCCTCGTTAACTGGTTAACTGGTCAACTGATCAACTGGTTAACTTACCCTACGCTTCCTGTCCTATCCATACCGCACCACCAATGCTACTACGGGTGGCGCCGGTAACTGAAGACAGTACATTGTTTTCTTCGCGCCAGCGCAGAACGCCTATCAGGGCCATAATGAGCGCCTCCTTAAAGTCGATCAAATTCTTTTCAGCTGTCACTACTTCCACGCCTAAGGGCTGTAACGTAGCCTGTAAGCGTTCCAGTAAGAAGGTATTATGGGCGCCGCCACCGGTAGCCAGCAGCTTCTTTTCCGTAGTGGCTAATGGCTGTTTTTCCAGCATGGCTTTTACCTGCCCGCTGATCTGGATGGCAATGTGTTCAACCATGGTGCGCAGGGTATCCTCGGTGGATGCATTGCTGCTTGTCAACAATGGGTACACCACATCGGTACCAAAATCATTGGCCAGCGATTTGGGATAGGGCAGCTGGTAATATTCCAGCTCATTCAACATCTTCAACAAACCGGTATACACGGTGCCTGAAGCGGCCAGCTGACCGCCGTCATCATAAGGTTTGCCCGCTTCCTGCGCCAGCATGTTCATGACCCGGTTGGCCGGACAAACGTCAAAGGCGAGGTATTTATCGGGATGATTGTAGGAAATATTGGCAATTCCGCCCACGTTCAGGAAAAAGGTGTAATTGCCCAGGAGCAATTTCTCTCCAATAGGAACAATGGGGGCGCCCTGTCCGCCGAGGGCAATGTCCATGGCGCGCAGGTCGCTAACGACATTAATACCGGTAACGGCAGCTATGGCAGCGCCATCGCCCAGCTGGCCGGTCATTTTTTTGGCAGGCACATGAAAGGTAGTGTGCCCGTGAGAGGCGATCAACTGTACCTGGTACTGCAGGTTATGGCGCTCGATGAACGCATTTACCTGCTCTCCGATATAATGTCCGTATTCGGTATGCAACAGCTGATAATCCAATGCGTTAAGGTCAATGGCGCCTTTTAGTTTTTTCGCCCACTCTTCTGAATAAGGATAGCAATCCGCCGCTTTTATTTCATATTCCCACACGCCTTTACTTTCGTGAAATTCAATAAAAGCGATATCCAATCCGTCGAGAGAACTGCCGCTCATTAAGCCGATTGCCCGATATATCATAACGTTTGGTAGATTTCTGGTATTAAAAAAGAATATTTTAGAATAGATTTGCCCGTCAAATTTCATATATCGCCATACAAAATCCAAAACTCTTCTCATGGTTATCAACCTTAGTAATGAATGTTCCCTGGTTTGTGACTGGATCAGCGAGATCCGGGATGTTCAAATTCAGACGGACCGCATGCGGTTCCGGCGTAACCTGGAACGTATTGGTGAAATAGCCGCTTACGAGATCAGCCGCAAGCTGGTGTATGAAGAAAAAGACGTACAAACGCCGCTGGGCATCGCCCCTACCCGGGTGATGAAGGAACAACCGGTACTGGCCACTATTTTGCGGGCCGGGCTGCCTCTGCACCAGGGTTTGCTGAATTATTTCGACAAGGCCGACAACGCTTTTATTTCGGCTTACCGTAAACACAATCTGGATGGCAGCTTTGAGATCAGTCTGGATTATATTTCCTGCCCCGAGCTCGAAAACCGGGTGGTGATCATTTCAGACCCCATGCTGGCAACCGGTTCTTCCCTGGTAAAAACCATTCAATACCTGCGTGAAGAAGGACACCCGCGCGAAATACACGTAGTAGCAGCCATTGCCTGCAGCGTGGGCATAGAATATGTGCAACGCAGTGAGCCGAATGTTAAGATCTGGTGCGGAGCTATTGACGAAGAACTGACCGCCAAAGGATACATTGTTCCCGGACTGGGAGACGCCGGCGATCTGGCATTCGGAACCAAGGTGCAGATGTAAAAATACTATCGCTTTTTACTAGTGCAAAAGCACTATCTTTTCCTGTGCCAACCCTTTCTTTAAAAATATAGTATACATTAGCCATTTCTAATTTTAAGTAATTATTCCCGTGCGAAAAATTAATACTTGATTGTACCGTTATATGCTCTGACGTGTCGTTTTTTTTTCGTATTTTGTTATTAGACTCACCATTTATGCGATTGAGGAAATTTTATATTGCGATTCTACTTTGCACCCTGCTGAAAACTGCGGTAGCCCAAGACCCCAATTTTTCACAATTCTTTGTTTCTCCCCTTACTTTGAACCCTGCTTTGACCGGTAAATTCAACGGCGATTTCCGCATAGCCGGTAACTACCGTGACCAATGGCCCGCAATCAGTAAGGCTTTTGTTACATCCACTGTTTCTTTTGACGCGCCTATTTTGCGTAACAAGATCTCAGACCTGGATACATGGGGAATAGGGGTACTGGCAATGACAGATAAAACAGCTAACGGTATCCTATCTACTAATTTGCTCTCCGTATCTACTTCGTACCACAAGGGTATCGATGAAGATGGGTTGAACTCAATTGGTATCGGCTTTCAGGGTACTTACAATACAAAAAGGCTCGATGGCACCAAACTGAACTTTGAAGATGAGCTTGACCAGTTTGGCGGCTGGACCAACCCCAGTGGTGAAACCATTAATGACCGTCAAATTAACCTGAGTTACTTCGATGTGTCAGTAGGCGCCCTGTTCAATGGTTCTACCGATGGTTATAACAACTACTACCTCGGCGTATCCGGCTATCACCTTAATAAACCAAAGGAATCATTTACCGGCGATATCTTTTATACATTAAATCCGCGGGTAACCGTAAACGCGGGTGGTTCTTTGCCCCTTGCCGACAATACCCGTAATCTTTATTTCAGTGCATTGTACAGCCGGCAGGCAGGTGCTACCAATGTTGTAGCCGGTGGTGCTGTGGGATTCAATGTGAACGAGGATGAAGAAAACCCCACCAGCTTTTACGCAGGTTTATGGACACGTTTCAACAACGTGAACGACGCCCTGATCCCCTACGTTGGCCTGGAGTTTAGCGGGTTCAGACTGGGTGCTTCATATGATGTTAATATTTCGAGCCTGAAAGCGGCTTCACAAAGCCGTGGGGGTATCGAGATCTCACTCATCTTTATAAAACGCCCGCCGGGTTATAAAGGCATTCCTTGTCCGCACTTCTAGCAACATAAGATATTCAATAGATAAAATGGAAATGCCGTTAGATAAATTCTGGCGGCATTTTTATTTTGAGGCAAAAGGGCAAGGGCAGAGGGCAGAGATACCCTCCGATAAATTGCGGGATTCGCGTTAAGCGTTCTGCGTTCCGCGTTCAGCGTTTTGTGCTTTCTTTCCGCTTACATATGGATTGTCTTTTAGTATAAACCGGTAGGGTAGTTTTGCATCTTCGCCGGCATAATCAACGCCAATACGCGGGGTGGCTATGATGTCTTTTTTAGCGACTACAAAATCGTCTTCGGCAATGTATATTTCATCGCCCAGCAAATTGACGCCGGTATGACCGGTATTTATTCCCAGCGCTTTTGACACATTGCCCGGGCCTTTGGTGAGGGTATAGTCGGCCCGGTGTTTGCCGGTCCGCTCCAGCATGGTATTAATGCCGTGTATAGGATCCAGGGCCCGGATCAGGATGGCATGAGGAGTATCTTTTACGTTGGTGACCACATTAAACAATTGGTGGATACCGTAGATAAGATATACATAGGCAACACCACCGGGCTGGTACATCACTTCCGTTCTATTGGTCCTTCTGTTGTTAAAAGCATGTGACGCCCGGTCAATAGCGCCTGCATAGGCTTCGGTTTCTACAATCCTGCCCGAGGTTATTACTTCCCCAAATTGAGTAACCAGTATTTTGCCGATCAATTCTTTCGCTATCTTCACCACATCGGCACGATTATAGAACCCGCTTGCTAACTTTTTCATTGGCGTTAATGAAATTAATATAATAACCTATAAGCATGTATTATAATCAAAATTGGCTGATTGCGGATTCATTCCATGTCCTAATTAAAATATTTACTAAGTTTGAGCCCGCCCAACAATAGATACAGAAAAATCAAATTTATAAAACTTGCTGAAAGAAATCGTTACCGCCATTCAGTCATATGCCAGGGCACATCGTTTTATCCGGGAGCACAAGCTTTGGAAATGGATCATAGTGCCCGGGATCTTTTACACCCTGTTGTTCATTGCGGGTTTTTATTTCTTCTGGGTCTCCAGCAGCCAGGTTGTTTCCGCTTTTAATCACTGGCTGGGCATCGACCGCTGGGTGCATTCGCAACGCAGCCAGATCCTGAGTTTTATATTCCTGATGGGTGAAATTATGGTGCGGCTCATCATGATGCTGTTCTATTTTTCCCTGTTCAAATACCTGTTCCTGATTATTGGCTCACCGGTTTTTGCCTACCTGAGCGAAAAAACCGAATCCATTATGGAAGGAAAAGATTTTCCTTTCAGCTTTAAACAACTGTTTGCCGACATCGTGCGGGGCATTAAACTGGCCCTTCGGAACACGCTGTGGCAATCTGTATACACCGTTTCATTACTGATACTTTCTTTTATTCCCCTTGTAGGCTGGGTAGTACCGGTAACCACCGTATTGGTAGAATGCTATTATTATGGCTTCTCCATGCTGGATTACAGCTGCGAACGCCACCGCCTGTCGCCCGGTGAAAGCATCGCTTTTATCAGTAAACACAAGGGACTGGCCATTGGCAATGGCATGGTGTTTTACCTGATGCACCTGTTTCCTATTATTGGCTGGGTGCTGGCGCCGGCTTATGCAGTTGTTGCAGCTACTATAAGTTTGTATCATCGCGATGATAAGGTTGGCATGGAATAGAAATTAAGAATGAGAACCAGAGAAATAAAAATGAAAAAGTCAGAAAGCACCATATATTTAATTCCTTCTGTTTTGCAGGAAACTGCAACCGAGACCATTCCTGCATATGTTAAGGATGCAGTAGGCCAATGCCAGGTATTTTTTGTGG
>NZ_JBJMLX010000242.1:0-9547 GCF_045805085.1 Niastella sp. | reverse complement strand
TGATCAATTCCGCTGGTGGTTTGGGCGGTGCGAAGGTTCCGCAAGGCGCTTTGTTCTTATCGCCCGAATGGCGCGAACTATACCGGTTTGCATTGAAAGAAGCCAATCGTCTGGGAATAAAGTTTGGCGTAAACATGAGTTCCGGCTGGTGCATGGGTGGTCCCTGGATCCCGCCCCAACATGCCTGCCGCTGGTTCCTGCAATCAAAATTAACCGTTAAGGGCCCGCGAAAATTTGCCGGAAAATTACCGTTACCGGGTAACCGCGATGGGTACGACAACCTGGTGAATGCGCCCGGCTGGAAGGAGTATATCGATCTGCCATGGGAGCAAATAGATTATCGGGATACAGCCATTGTAGCCATTCCTGCGGCCGCCGACAACAATCCTTTACGGACAGATAAACGGTCAACGCTTTTTATTGCCAAAACCAACCGCAAGGATGCCAGCAACTTTATAAAAGCGAATGACGTGATGACGCCGGTGTCAACACCCTGGGAGGCAATGCCCGGCGATCAACCCATTCCGGTAGATAAAGTGATCGATCTCACCAGTAAACTAACCGCCGACGGGCAACTCGACTGGGAGGTGCCCGCCGGTGAATGGACCATTATTCGCACAGGGCATCGCATGACGGGTTCCAAAGTAATGATCGCACAACCCGAAGCCAGTGGCCTTTCAGTTGACTGGTTAAGCCATATCGGTGTTGACCTGCAATTTGAAAATGTAGGAAAGGTGCTGTTGCAGGAAGCAGGCCAGTATGCCGGAAAAACACTCAAATATTTCTGTGATGATAGTTTTGAAGATGGTTTTCCCAACTGGACAGAAAACATCATCCCCCAATTCAAAAAATACCGTGGGTACGATCCCACCCCATACCTGCCTGTACTGAATGGATTTATCATTGGCAGCGTAGAGGTTAGCGACCGGTTTTTGAACGACTATCGCAAAACCGTAGCCGATTGCCTGGCCGATGAACATTATAAACATTTTGCTGATCTGTGCCATCAAAACGGGTTGCAGGTGCAGAACGAAGCAGCAGGTCCCAGCCGTTCCGGCACCATGTGTATGGATGCTTTAAAGAACCTGGGCCGAAGTGATATGCCGCAGGGTGAATTCTGGCTGGGCGGCAAACATGATGAAGAAGGCGGTTTGGATGAAAAGCTGGGCTATGGCATGGTGCGGCTAGAGCAGGGACAGAATAAAGTGACCAAAATGGTAACTTCTGCCGCGCATATCTATGGAAAGAAAACGGCATCAGCCGAATCATTCACTTCCTTCCGTCACTGGTACGATTATCCCGGCAATATGAAACAGGCGGCCGATCGTGCTTTTTGCGAAGGCATCAATCGTTTCCTGTTTCATACCTCAACGGCTACGCGGCCAAAAGATGGCAAACCGGGTATTGAATATGGTGCGGGCACGCATTTTAATCCTAATGTAACCTGGTGGAACCAGTCCGGGCCCTTCCTCGATTATATCAGCCGCTGCCAGTACCTGTTGCAACAGGGTTTGTTTGTAGCCGATATCTTATATTATAACGGCGACATTACGCCGAATATCGTGCTGCCCAAGCATGTTGATCCATCGGCCGGTAAAGGGTATGATTACGATGTGTGCAATGAAGAAGTGCTGCTGACCCGGGTAAGCGTCAAAAACGGCAAACTGGTGTTGCCCGATGGGATGAGCTACCAGCTGTTGGTATTACGCGAAAATACCAGTATGCCGGTGCCCGTGCTGCAAAAATTAAAAGAGCTGGTACTGGCTGGCGCTACCATCGTAGGTCCCAGACCGGAAAAAGATAGTGGACTGAAAGATTATCCGCAATGTGATACCCGTGTACAGGAACTGGCAGCTTCCATTTGGGGAAAATGTGATGGGAAGACCATCAGGCAAAATGTGCTGGGCAAAGGAAAGATCTACTGGAATGTTCCTTTGCACGAAGTACTGAAAGAAAAGGGGATAGTGCCCGATTTTATTTGTGACAACGACAATGCCTTTATTGATTTCATTCATCGCAGCATTGGCGATACGGAAGTATATTTTATAGCCAATCGAAATAAGCGAGAGGAGAAGATGAACTGCCGGTTCCGCATCAGTGGCCGCCAGCCGGAGATCTGGGATGCCACCACCGGTGAAACCATACCTGTTAAAGCTTTTACCCAGGCTGATGGTTATACTACTATTTCTTTACAGTTTGCGCCCTTTCAATCATGGTTCATCGTTTTCAAAAAAGTCGTGTTGAAAAAACAGGCTGTTGTTAAAAAAGCAATCTCCAATTTTCTTTCTTTCACCCCTGTGCAGGAATTGACCGGCGCCTGGACGGTGCATTTTGATCCTGCCTGGGGCGGACCAGCCAGTGTTGAATTCCCTGCGTTGGAAGACTGGACCAAACGGCCCGAAGAAGGGATCAAATATTATTCCGGCAAAGCTACTTATGTAAAGCGCTTTGATGCAGGCAGTATTCAACCCGGCGTTCCATATTTCCTGGAAACCGGTGTAGTGCACAATATTGCCGAAATAAAATTGAATGGTAAAGCACTGGGCATTCTTTGGACGGCGCCCTGGCGTGTTGAAGTAACCGGATTGTTACAACCAACCGGTAATGTGTTGGAGATTGCAGTAGTCAATTGCTGGCCCAACCGCCTGATCGGTGATGCTGCTTTACCTGCCGAAAAAAGACTTACGCACACCAATATAGTATTTAAACCAGATGCGCCTTTAATGCCTTCCGGTTTATTGGGGCCGGTAGTGATCGTTAAAGGGGGGTAATTTGATTTAACAATTTTTGTAAAGTTTTTCTGAAATCGAGAAAGTTCATGGGTTTGGTAATACAGGCCGACCCATGATTTTTACAAAACTCGATATCATCCAGATCAGCAAAGGTGGTGAAAATGGCTATGGGGATTTCCTGCCATTTTTCAACGCTTCGGATATACTGTAAGGTTTGCCTTCCATCCATTTTTGGCATGTTCATATCGATCATGATCAATGAAGGATAGGGCTTTTTTTCAGCTTCAAGCTGATTCAGGATTTCGATACCCACCTCACTGCTTTGAGCTTTAAAGAGGGAAATGTCTGGAAACAAAGTATTAACAGATTCTTCAAATATCAACAGATCATCCAGGTCGTCGTCAATGTATAATATCGTCGTTGGTACGCGCTTCATCTTTCTGATAATAGATTTGTGGTTTGGATACAAGATGCCTGCCCAGGTTTAAAGCTGAGCCGGTCAATTTCCTTTTTTCATGATAATAGGTTAGCTGTGCTGAATACTTCAGCTGCTACATGTATTGCAGGGTGAGTACGGAAAGAATATGTATGCGTACTGTCAGAGCGTTAACCAGTATCGGAGGTAGTTCATTACCAACATAGCAATCATAAGGCCAAACTTTTTCAGCGACAGGATTTAGCAGGTTTAACGAGGTGAAAATCAAGGTGATTGATAGCGGAAATTTAAAAGGTTTTGCAAATAAAAAAAACTCCGGGCCTGTAACCGAACCGGAGGATTTTTTTATTTCCCAAATCATTTTATTTAACAGTCACTGCTGCTTTTGTTGCCGGAAAACAATCGATGATGTTTGGTGTTATGCTATTAAAATTAAATGGCTGCAGGTGTTTAGTGGTAAATGTATGAACGCCCTGTTTGATGGCGATCAGTACATCTGCCGGTACATGGGTAAACACTTGCGTTGTTAAATTGCCTGGCCACTGTATGGCCACTTCGTCAATAGTGGCGGCGGCCCCTGTTCCTATGTGTTGCATCAGCGGATTGGCGCCAAAACTGCCACCCGAATTTACATCGCGGTAAACTGTACGTTTATTACCGTTTTCTGTAAAAGATATTTTCAGGCGCGAACCGATCGCTGCGCGGTTACTCTCGCTGCCTTGTAAAGACAGCAGCAGCCGGTGATTGTTGTTTTGTCCGGGATTTATATACAGGGCATTTTCATACGCATCTCCAACATACGCACCACCCATTTCAATATAAATATCCTGGTCGCCATCATTATCCAGGTCAATAAAAGAAACGCCATGTCCTTTTTGCAGGTTGCCGACCCGGGCGGGGATGGTAACATCGGCAAAGCGCTTACCCTGCACGTTTTTGAACAGCTTGTTTGGCACTAAAGACGTATACTGCGGATTACCGGTACCCAGGTAAAAATCGGGCCAGCCATCATTGTCGATATCGCCAAAGTTGCCACCCATGGCAAAAGCAATACGGTTCAATCCCGACTTTTCCGATACGTCTTCAAAAGTTCCATCGTGTTTATTGCGGTAAAGGAATATATGTCCTGAATTGCCCGGTTGAACATGTAGCGCTTCTGCCGCCGCATACCAGGCCAGTGAACGATTGAATTCATAGCCGCAAACCAGGATGTCGAGCCAGCCATCATTATCATAATCCCAGAACCAGGTAGTGAAGGTAGCAGTGGTATTATTCGTTAAACCCGCCTCCTGCGAAACATCTTTGAAATGACAGCCGCCATTTACGACGCATTCATTTTTGAACAGGATCTTTCTGCCGTTTAAAGTAGAAATAAAAAGATCAACATAGCCATCGTTGTTATAGTCGCCCGAGGTTACGCCTTTTACAAAGGCGATCGTGGTGCAACCGGCTTTCGACGATGCTTCGGTGAATGTGCCATTTTTATTGTTGAGATAGAATTCACAGGGATTTATTTCGGCGTTATTGCTTGTTTCGTTGCCAATGAATACATCCAGCCAGCCATCATTGTTAAAATCGGCCCAGGTGGCCGTTTGAGTAGGATAGAAAGATAACAAACCGGCCTCCCGGGTAACATCGGTAAACGTGCCATCGCCGTTATTTCTTAATAACGAGTTGGGTTCTTTACCATATTTCCCTTTCCAGGCGCCCCGCAACACAAAAATATCCTTCCATCCATCATTGTTATAATCGGTTTGCATCATGTTCAATCCTCCCGTAAGTTCTTTTAGTCCGGAAGCTGCGGTAGCATCAGTAAAGGTGCCATTGCGGTTATTGATGTAGTAATGCATACCTTCCTGTAATCCCCAGCTGCTGGTGATGATGTCAACATAGCCATCGTTGTTAAAATCATCGATAACACTGCCGCCGGCCATATTCTTCACATTCAGTGACACCCGGGCGGAAAGGTCCCTGAAAGGTTTAATGGGGACGCTGCTATCGGCGGTGGGTAAGGTTATCAATAAATTCGATGGCACCTCTTGTGGATACCCACCTGTAGCCATGTACGCTATATTAAGCAGCCATCTCGATTCCAGGTCGCCATCGTATTTCAGGATGTTGGTGTACAATTCAATGGCTTTTTCAGCCCCCTGTTTGTTCACATGTATGCCTTTATTGGCAATAGGATAAATACAGGATTCACCAGTGTGATTATAAATACAGTTCTTTCTTTCGCCCAATCGCAGGTAGGCAATGGCCAGGCTTTTCATGACCATCTTTTTATTGTCGGGCAGGTACGGTGGCATATTTTGTATCAGACTTTCAAAAAGCGGAATAGCCTTATCTTCCTGTCCAAGCTCCAGCAAGGTATTGGCCAGGCCAAAGCTGGCCGAGGCTGAATCAGGATAGTTGGTGGCCGCCTGCAACAACGAATCGTAGAACACCTTTTTTCTTTCTGAGGCAAACGGGTTACCGGGTACATTTTCATTGTCGGCGACGGTTTGCAACAGGTTGATCATTTCTTCATTGGGCGAATGATGAATAGTACAAGAGAAGGCCGGCCATAATAATATGGCCAGCCATGCTCGAGGAAAGGCAATGGTCATGGAAGTATATATTGAGGCCTGCGATCAATGGTTCATTGATCACCAAGCCGCGTGGATGAATGAGTAGGGGAGTTGCCTCCCAATCGGGTTTACTAAGAATAAGCGTTAGCAGGTTAGCCTTGTGGCGGATGGAACGGAGCGTTCATATAGGGTAGTATCACCGGTGGAACGGGATGTTGCACCTGTTCACGGGTTTCACTCAATGGAAGGACTACCGTAAACCGGGTTACCGGTTGAACGTAGTCAACACCGGCCGGATTCTTTTTAAGCGCACCGGTATCCTTTGTATTGGTGGGTACATCATTTACTTTGCCTGCATAGGATATGCGGGCTTCGTATAACCGGGTTTTGTTTTCATTTGGTAAACACAACAGGTACAGGGTATCGTTGTAGATCTTTCTTTTCACATAACTATAAAAAACGCCATTTGCTTCCACTTCTCCATCTACCCGTTCATAAGAACTCCAGCTGGTAAGATAAGGGGTGTGCAAGGCGATCTTTACTTCAATAAGCTCGCTATCGTTGTACTTATTGTTATCGAGTTGTTGGGTTAGTTGTTGGTCAGACTGTTGCATGATATAGTCAAACAACAGCGTATAGCCTGCAAGGTTAAACAGATGAATTGCAAGTAACAATATGGCCAGTAACTGTTTCAGCGGTAAAAAAATAAGTAATGAATTTAAATAAAATAACGCAAACGGGCACGCATATTTTTAATTGTAATTCCTTGATGCGGTTATACGTCCATGAACCATAAGCAAAAATCACCAGTGAGCCGGGGTTATTACATAATTACCCACCAATAGTAATGAGTAACTTATAATGAGCTACTAATTTGTCAAACTGCTGCGGCTTTCTGCGTTTTGAGCAAAAGCCTGACGGAATTAGCGTTTTGCGTCAAGCCTTCGGCGTTAAGCGTCAAAAACGTACCTTGCAAAGTGAAATTATTGAGCATTCCCCTATGACAAAGGAAAAGCAAGTACAACAGGCCCTGGCGGCACAATTCCCGGCAGACAGATTAAAAACCCGTCTCATTGATTTGCATGCCTATTCTTCAGACGCCAGCTTTTATACGCTGGTACCCCAGGCCATTGTATTTCCCGTGAATATTGAAGAAGTGCAATCGCTTTTTAAACTGGCCAGACAGCACCAGACCTCGCTTACTTTTCGTACCGGCGGTACCAGTTTATCGGGTCAGGCGGTAACCGAGGGCATTTTGGTTGATCTGTCGCGCAACTGGCCGCTGATAAAAGCCGAGCAACAGGGGAGCGCCGTACGCGTGCAACCGGGTATCACGGGCAGCCGCGTAAACTTTTTCCTGAAACAATATAAAAAGAAGATAGGGCCAGACCCTGCTTCCATCAATGCCGCCATGATGGGAGGCATTTTGTCGAACAACTCCAGCGGCATGTGTTGTGGGGTGGTCAATAATAGCTATCATACCCTGAAGCAGGTGAAGTTTGTGCTGCCGAATGGAGAAGTGTTTGATACTGAAAACAGGGACGATTATAAAAGATTTGAAACAACCCAGCCCCGGCTGGCCGCCGGTATTCTGCAACTGGCGCAACGTGTAAAGGATAACCCGGCCCTGACCGCAAAGATCAGGGACAAATACAAGATCAAGAATACGGTTGGGTACAGCATCAATGCCTTTCTCGACTACCAGCATCCACTGGACATCCTGGCGCATTTGCTGATTGGGGCGGAAGGAACGCTGGCCTTTATTGCCGAAGCGGTGTTGAACACCATTCCCGATAAACCCTATAAAAGTACAGGACTGTTGTTCTTTGCCTCCACTACGGTGGCCTGTAATGTCATTCCAGCCCTGCGGGACAGCGATGCCGAAGCGCTGGAGTTTATGGACAGGGCCGCTATTCGTTCCATTGAAGACCAGGCGGGTGCGCCGGCTTTTCTGAAAACCCTGCCGGCAAACAGCGCAGGTATTTTGTGCGAATACCAGTCTGACACGGCTGCCGGGTTACAGGAAAAATTAACCCGGGCCGCACAGTTCCTCGATTCACTGCCCATTACCTATAGAACAGAGTTTACTACTGACGAATACCTGCAGGCCAGTTACTGGAAGCTGCGCAAAGGCATGTATCCTTCCGTAGCAGCGGTGCGGCAAAAAGGCACTTCGGCGATGCTGGAAGATATTGCGGTCCCGATCCAACATCTCGGCAATTGTGTGGAAGACCTGCAGCAGCTGTTTATTAAATATAAATATTACGACGCCATTATATTCGGTCACGCCAAGGAAGGCAACCTGCACTTCCTGGTGTCGCAATCGATAGACACCCCTGAGGAAGTTGCCGTTTTTGGCGCTTTTAATGATGAATTGGCGGAATTAGTCATAAAAAAGTACAATGGGGCGCTCAAGGCGGAGCATGGTACAGGCAGGCAGATTGCGCCTTATGTTGAAACAGAGTGGGGTACAGAAGGCTATGCCATTATGAAAGAGTTGAAAACCCTGATTGATCCGGATAACATTCTGAATCCGGGGGTTATCATAAACCCCGATAAGAATTGTCATTTAAAGAACCTGAAGCCCCTGCCCGTAGTGGAAGAAGAAGTTGACAAATGCGTGGAGTGCGGGTATTGCGAGCATAAGTGTCCGAGCCGGCATTTTACCCTTACACCAAGACAACGCATTGTATTGCGACGTTCTTTATCGCGTTTGCAAAAGGCCGGCGACACCCATACCTATAATAGTATATTAAAGGATTATGCTTATGATGGGTTGGATACCTGTGCGGTAGATGGCATGTGTGCTACCGAATGCCCGGTAGCCATCAATACCGGCGAGCTGGTTAAACGGTTGCGAAAAGAAAATCATTCCAAAACCGGCAATGCCATTGCGCTGCAGGTGGCC
The DNA here is from genome assembly GCF_045805085.1 of Niastella sp. Lineage (NCBI taxonomy): Bacteria > Pseudomonadati > Bacteroidota > Chitinophagia > Chitinophagales > Chitinophagaceae > Niastella > Niastella sp. The sequence goes on along the minus strand of NZ_JBJMLX010000242.1, from coordinate 904 downwards.
AAAAATTTCGGCCTGGTTGAACGGCTTATAAAAACCGTTTTGCGCAGCGGCCGCCTGCTGAACAATGTGTTAGGCAAAAAGGCCATGTACAAATTAACCAGCGGCGTTCGCAAAATAGCGCCTGCATTTCCTTTGTGGCCCCAACAGTTAACGGCGCCTTTAACAGTTAAAGCACAACTGCCTGAGCAGGCCGATGTGGTGTATTTTGTTTCCTGCATCAGCCGCACCATGGGCCGCGATATGGAGAAGAAAGAATCCATTGTGGATGTTTGCCGCCGCCTGGCTGAAAAGGCCAATGTACGCCTGCTCATTCCTGACAATCTTACTGGCACTTGCTGCGCACAGCCATTTGCTTCAAAAGGTTTTACGCCCGCATACCGGGTCATTGTAAATAAAACCATCGACACGTTGTGGGCGTGGAGCCAATCCGGAAGCCTGCCCATTGTGCTCGATATTACTTCCTGTACGCACTCCCTGCAAACCTGCCGGTCGTATTTGTCGCCTGAAAATCAACAGCGGTTCGACCAGTTAAAAATTATCGACAGTCTTCAGTTTGCTACAGATATACTCTTACCCCGATTAACGATCACTAAGAAAAAAGACAAAGCTGTATTCCATCCCGTGTGCTCCCTGCACAAAATGAACCTGAACAAAAACCTTTTACAGCTGGCTGCACAAACCGTTGCAGAGCCTGTTATTCCCAGTACTGCCGGTTGTTGTGGTATGGCTGGCGATCGCGGGTTTTATTATCCGGGCTTAACAGCGAGTGCAACACAAGCCGAAGTGGAAGAGGTAAACAACGCAGGTTGTAACGATTGTTACTCAACTGCTAAAACCTGTGAAATGGCATTGGCTGAATCATCAGGTAAGAATTATCGTTCAGTGTTGTATTTGCTTGATGAAG
>NZ_JBJMLX010000241.1:0-19702 GCF_045805085.1 Niastella sp. | reverse complement strand
GATGAAACCTGTAACCTGAAACTTTTTATATTTGATTATTAAACAAACCTTTCTTCATGACGAAAGTTCGCTGGGGTATTTTAAGCACTGCCAAAATTGCCCGTGAAAAAGTGATCCCTGCCATGCAACACGGTAAACACGGCGTAGTAACCGCCATTGCTTCGCGAAACATCGACCAGGCGCGGGAAGTGGCCGCAAAGCTCAACATTCCCACTGTTTATGGATCGTACGAGGAGTTATTGTTGGATGATACGATCGATGCGGTGTACATTCCCCTGCCCAATCACCTGCATGTGGAGTGGGCCATTAAAGCGATTAAGGCAGGCAAACATGTGCTGTGTGAAAAACCGATCGGCCTTTCTTCGCAGGACGCCATGGAGCTGTTGAAAGTGGCCCGGCAGCATCCCCAAATAAAAGTGATGGAAGCGTTCATGTACCGTTTTCATCCGCAGTGGGTGCTCGCCAAAGAACTGGTTGATGAAGCCCGCATCGGCCAACTGAAAACCATTCATTCTTTCTTTTCTTATTATAATGCCGATCCCAATAATATCCGGAACCAGAAAGACCTCGGCGGCGGCGGCATGATGGACATCGGCTGTTACTGCGTTTCGCTGGCGCGCTTATTATTTAACAGCGAACCGGTTCGGGTATTGGGTCATGTTACTATTGATCCGGTGCTGCAAACAGACACCATGACTTCCGGCATACTGGAATTTTCTGCCGGTACAGCCACCTTTACCTGCAGTACGCAGCTGATGCCTTATCAACGGGTTCAAATAATGGGCACCGAAGGCCGCATTGAAATGGAGATCCCTTTCAATGCCCCACCCAACCAGGTAATCCGGTTATGGCTGCATACAAAAGAGGGTGCTGAAGAAATGAAATTCGATCCTGTAGACCAGTACACCCTGCAAGGCGATCTGTTCTCCCTTGCTGTATTGAACAACACCCCGGTTCCCACCCCATTACAGGATGCTGTAAACAATATGAAAGTTATTGAGAAGGTATTAAACGCCGGACTTAGCAGTCTTTAATGGCTTTCTGGCTCGTGCCGGAGGCTGACTCGTGTAAATAACGGGCAGTTAAAATGGTTTGCTGAAACCGGGCCGGCTTTTTTATAAAATCAGCCGCGCCTATTTCAAGGCATTTTTCTTTCTCCACCTCATGCACCGAGGTAGTGAACATTATGACGGGAATAGTTTTGTAAATGTTATGCGCTTTCAACCGGGAGAGCGTTTCCATGCCATTGAGAATGGGCATGTTCAGATCAAGCACGATGAGGGAAGGCATGCCTGATTGTTCAATCGAGGTCTCCAGGTATTTAAATACCTGCAACCCGTTTTCAACGAGGTAGATGTCATTTGACCGACCAATTTCCTCAAACGCCGTATGCAACAAATACCGGTCTTCCTGGTCATCATCCGCAATCAAAATAAAAGGTTTTTGATTCATCTTTTTTGTAATAACAGTAAACAATACAAATCAGGTAAGTACACGAGGTATTTACACGCAAGGACTACTTCTTCGGTTTTTCATCCTACTAAAAAAACAGCTAACAGTGTCTTAATCGGTACAGAATACTTACTAATAATCAGAGAGAGAACCGTGATCCTGAATTTGAAAGTTGGTCTAAGGGCTTATTACTTAATTTCAATCAAGAGGTAAGTTAATACAGTAATGTGAAAAATAAAAATGTTTCATAAAATTTCGATCAATTCCCGTCATTTTACGGTGACAATGACTAAGTCGAAGTTAAACCTTTAATATGTGTATTACTGACCACTATCAGATAAAAAATAAAACCATTATTACCTGTACCGATCGCATTTAAATTGTAGTATATTTAATACCCGCTGCTATTTTTTTATCATCTTATCCCAATTCATTTCTTATCCCGCTTATAACTGTTTCCGCACCATGAGCTCTTTTCTTTCATTTATTCACCTCCAAAAAATTGATTATGGAAACGTTAGTGCACTATGGTCAAAAAGTTAGTCAACTGTATGATGCTTTCAACCGCCGCGACATCAACAGTATTCTGAAAACCCTGAGCCGCGACTGCATCTGGGAAGTAATGGGACAACCCGATATTCCTTTTGCCGGCATTTACCATGGCCCGGACGATGTACAAACTTTCTTCGGTAAAATGGACGAAGCGATGGACATTACAGAATTAAATGTTGAACACATTCTTGAAAACGGCAACATGGTTATTGCCTCCGGTCATTTTAATGCAGTGGCCCGCAATAACAACAAACGTTTCTCCACCTTCTGGTGTATGACGTTTGAGTTTAATGACAATGAAGAATGTGTGCATTTCCGTGATTGCTTCGATACATTAGCATGTTCCCGGGCGTTGAAGAGTTAATTACATTATTAAGTGAAGCTTTTGTGGTTTTAAGTTGTTAGGTTCGTAAGTTATTAGGTTATTAAGTTTTTGAGTTTGTTAGTTTGTTAGTTTATTAGTTCTTTAGTTATTCTATGAACTTAAACTTTCAACTTTGGACTTACGAACTTAATAACCTACGAATCTAATAACCTATTCACTTTAGAAATACCAGAATCGCCGCTCCCCCTAATTCAATCTGATCTCCGTTTTGTAATTCGTGAGAAACGCCCGGCACATTCAACGACTTCACTTTATCATCCGTAGTATAAATGCGGGTCTTGTTGCCATTCTCGGGCAATCCGCCTTTGTCGGGGAATAAGAAGAATTTATCGAGCTGGGGATTGTAAAGAATATAGGCATGATTACGGCTTACATGTAAGTTAACCATGCCGGTTTGGGCATTGAATTGCGGATCGTCCTGCGCCCAGAACACGATATCGTTGGTATGAATTTTACCTGTTGAGAGTTTGGGATGTTTTGTTCTGCCTATATTGAATTTTACTTGTTGTTTGGGATTTAATTCATACTCGGGAAATTCCGTTTGTCCTACCAGCACCTGCAGGCGGGCCACGGAATATTGTTGAAAAAGGTCCTGGCCGCGCCGGATCACTTCCAACCCCATACTGCCATGGGTGATGCAATAGTCAGGCAGTTTATCTGTCACCAGATGATGTTCAAAGAACCAGCCGCCTGCGAGTTGAATGAAATTATTTACCAGCTTGCGTTCCAGGTGATCTTTCTGGAACATGCCGGGCATATCGTCGCACAATGCTACCTTCAGCGTTTCTTCCGATTCTTTATTATTGCACAGGATGTATAACCGCAAACCGGCAATGGTATGTCCTTTTTCATCGATGTAGGGCTTTAAGCCGTTTATGATGAATTTGATGATCTCTTCCCGCTTTGCTTTAGTGGCAGGTATAGACAATGCCGGTTGTGAATGGCTGCTCGCTGGTACTGCTTCACTATGTTCAGGCCCTACTGGTGTGGGGTTAGTAAGGAGCCTTTTAAAAAAGTTTTTCATTGCGGTTATTAATTAAGCATTGATTAATTGTAGTAGCAACCTAAAACGACACGATATACCCTCTCTTCTCCAATACTTTGGCAATAGAATTAGCTACCAACACAGCATTGGAGCTACCCTTTCCACGCTCTATTCTTATACAGGTTACGGTGCGCGAGCGGTGATCGGGCGTAGGCGCAAAAAACACATACCACCCATCCGATTCTATCTCACCATTGATCACGCGTTCCGGCGTTCCTGATTTTCCGGCCACTACCATGTTCTTTATCTTTTGTTTTCCCGGCTGATTACTCTGATCGATCATATAGCGCGTTAGCGTACCTGCATAGGCGGTATCTTCGGCAATATCTACTCCTATGGCCATTGGCTGATTAACGCCTGCTTCTTTCAGCAAATACCGCGATGGCATCATCACGCCGTTATTGGCAATAGCGCCCGCCATCCTTGCCATAGAAGCTGGTGTGGCCGTAAGTGAACTTTGCCCCCAGGCCAGTCCCGAGAACGGACTGCGATAGCGGTTCTTGGTGCCCATTAATTTGGGATTGTTATAGGCCCGGCGATCGTGGTTCATCACTTCCTTGCGCCAGTCGGCCAGGTCTTCGGCTTGTTTTACCTTGTTGGTAGAAGGTGCAAAGTCGTACCCACCTCGCTGATCGATATTCATTCCCGTTGCCTGGTACAAGGCAGCCATCTGTTCTTCCAGACTGTTCTCATTGGCCATGCGAATAAAGAAGATGTTGCTCGAATTCACGATGGCCTCATGCATATCCACATAATTCACCTTGGGAATAAACGGCTCCTGCTCGGTTGGGTTATCGCGGAAGATCTCGGGTCGATAGATATCGGTGTATTTTACTTTGGCGGCATCGGGCCCCATTTTATTAAAGGCCGCCATGCCGGTCAATATTTTTGCGGTGGAACCGGGCGCGGTGGCATAGGTCAAACCCAGGTCGCGATCGGTAACCGGTTTGGGCAGTTTATTGCGTTCGCGATCGGGCAGCAACATCAGATCGGGCATTTGCAAATCCGGTAATGGGTTCAATGCGGAAGCCAGCAGATCTCCTGAGCCTGCATCGAGCACGACCACGGCTATGCGATCATTTTTAAAATTGCTTTTATGCAGGGAATCCTGGATCTCTTTTTGCAGGGCCGCATCGAGGGTTAAATGAATATCGCGGTCTTTGTGTTTTATTTTCCGGATGGCTTCATTGGTGGTATCGATGCCCGATTGCAGACTTTCCACCAATGGTGAATAATCATAGCTCACCAACTTGATGGTCTTTTGCACCGGCCGCGTGAATTTATCGGGGCGATATTCCGTACTTACATAATCGCGTTTTTCCGGACTGGTTGCATACCCTCGTAAAGAAGTCAGGTGACGCGCCTCGGCAAAATAGCCATTGCCCTGTCCCCAGAACAGGCGGGTGTTGTAATCGCCCGTCCAGAAGAACAGGTCTTCTTCGAAAGGATAAAAGCGCACGACTCTTTTCTGCAACTCGTTTTCCAATCGCGTGGTATCGATGCCCGCGGCGAGATAATCACCCAGATGATCTTTGATAACGCCGGGTTCGCTGGTGGCGATCACCAGTCCATTGCGATCGCAGATAGAACCAGCGGCCAGCACGCGCGTGAGTTTATCGATGCGCGGGTTGTAACTATAAATAGGCAACCCATTGCGATTGATCACACGTGCGGGTCTTACCAAAATTTCTTTACTCTGTACTACCTGCACCTGGTACAGTTTCACCATTAACGTGGCAAGCCCTGTTAAAAAGAACAGGATCCCGGTGCCCAGCACAAAGTCATAGTACTTCCGCAGGTGTTCAGTTTGAATGGCCAGTCCGGGCCGGGAAGAAATACCCGCCACAATACCCATGGCGGCAAGGTTTACAATAAGCGAGATCTTTCCATAACTAAGAAAAGGAACAGTGACCCCCGTGAGCGGTATCAGCCCAATGGAGCCACCGGCGATCAGCAGGAATTGGATCCCGGTGGCAATGGCAATACCCGCACACAAATAAAAACTAAACGGCTGTCCTGCCCGGCGCGCATGTAAAAACGACCGGTGGATCAGCATGCCGAACACCAGGAATACCGCTACCAGTCCCAGCCAGCCCAGTTCTTCACCAATGCTGGGCAGGATCATATCGGTATGCGCAGCAGGCATGGTATTGGGAAAACCGCGGCCGGGCCCTTGTCCGGTTAACCCGCCCGATGCTAATGTCCAGTAACTGTGCGCGAGGTGATCGCCGCCAAAAACGTCATTATCCCACTGGCTTAGCCACATGGCCTTGCGATCGGCCAGCCGGTCGCCAATACCAGGCAGCTGATCGCCAAAAGCAAAGGCGGCTATCACCAGTAATACGATCACCGGTGCATCGGCCAGTGCGGCAAACACGCCATACCACTTTACTGTTTTTACCTGGCGTTGGATGATCATGGTTAGAATGACTGCCACAAAACTGATGGCCGTCGCCAGCCAACCGGGGACATAGTTCAACAACACGCAATACACCACCCCCGCCAAAACCGTCAGCAATAAATTGCCGCGGGCAATGCTATAGAAAAATAAAAAGGTAAAACACATCACCATCGCAGGACCCATATCGCCCATCAATAAATACAAGGCCAATACAACGCCAACGCCTGCGAACACGCCCAGACTAACCAGGAAGCGCCAGCGGATATCTGACAAATTGCGGATGTTCTCTTCATTGGCGGCAAAGAACCCGGCCAGGAATAACAACAACAGGTATTTGGTGATCTCACTGGGTTGAAAGGTAAAACCACCCAGTTGAATATTTACTTTCACACCACTGCCCTCGGGCCCGGTCCCAATCAACAAGGTCAGCAACGCCATGCCGATGGCCAGTACCAGCCAGGTCCAGCCACGAAGGCCATACACATTCTTTTGTTTGAAATTGAACAGGGCGTCGAACCACCAGCGGGTATATAATTTACGGATGTCGATCAACGCAAAAACAACAAAGCCCGCCAGGCCGATAATAACTCCCTGCAAGGCTTGTGCGGCATGAAGCGTATCGGTCAGCGGGTTTTGGATACTAAACAATAGCAGGATAGAGATGCTGCACAATAACAGCAGCAAGGGTAAAATAAAAACATCGGGCTCTTTTTTGCGCAGCCATAAAATAACATGCGCCAGGAAGAAGGCCAGGATACAACCGCCAACAATCAGCCAATAAGAGGTAGTGAATTCATCCGGCGTCCGCACCAGCAATACGCCGTCTTCTTTCATTTGTGCATAAGCGATGGGACCGATGAGGCGTACTTTATGCGGCTTACCTGTGAAGGTATAGAACTTATCTTTTGTTAAGCGGGCGCTCCCCTGGCGGGCGCCAAATTCAAAACCGGGTTTCAGCGGCAGCACACTATAGCCTGAATCGGTTACCAAACCAGTAAAATGAAATTCGCCATTATTATCGGTGCGGGCATACAGCACATGATCGTAGAGGGAATCTTCGTCGAGCGTGGCAATGTGTTCGCGCAATTGCACCAGCGTGCCGGCCATCGGTTGATCCTGGAATACAATCCGCCCACCCATTTCATGCGAACCCGTTGCTACATTCACCGTTGCCGGATAGGCAGTAGGATCTTTCAATTCTTTATTGTACAACACCGAATCAAAACCCAGGCGTTGCCGCGAGGCTATTAACCGGCCCTGAAAATCTACCCCGGCGTTGGGCGCTTTCCATTCAACCGTTGCTACCAGACCAAAACCGCCTTTGTTGATGGCGCCGAGGTTATCCACGTTGCCCACGGTGATCAAACGCATCGATAAAGAATCAACCAGCATATCAACATCACGGTCATCGGCAAAGAAGTTCCCGGTGGTGAGGATCTTTCTTAAGGAGTCTTTATTTAACCCGGCTTCCAGTTTGATGGCCCGGCCCGATCTCAAGGCTTCATTGGCGCGGGTCAAGACGGGTGACAGGGTAAAGAATAACTTTACAAAGAGTATGAGCATCAACACGGCGGCGCCGGTTAACAACAACCAGCCTTCCGCTTTGTTACTATGAATATTTTTCGGGTGAGTGTCCATTTATCGGGAGCCTTTTACAATTAACTGGTCAAATGCTACTGTCTGTGCCCCATCCACCCGCAAGCCAAAACAATTACCATAGCCACCGGTAAAGGGCAATACATTTTCTACTTTATCATTTATATAAAAGAAGATCGAATTGTTTCTTTTTTCAATGGACAGGGTATTCATTTCATTGTTGGGATGGATATTGGAAGTGCGCGTCCAGTTAATGATCGGCTGCCAGTCGCCGTTGGTCATAGACCCGATGGCATAGAAGCCGTTGGAGGTGATGTAATACACATAATACGCATCGCTTTCGGTGTTGCCGCAAAAGTTGATGCCATAGGCATCATCGGGATCCTTGCCCCATTGGGTAGCGCTGGCCGATACACTGAAGTTGCGATTGATATCCAGGTCGAATTTTACAGTGGCGTGGTAGGTTAAACTATCCGTCAACCCCCTGATAATATATTTACCATGCGAGAATTTAAACTCGCTGTTCTCATCCCGGCCGGTTTCCCAAATGCTGTCCACATCATCGCTGAAATCATCGTAATACATCCCGTTCTGCAACGATACGCCTGCATCGGTTTGCGCAGCCGGAGCGGCATTGGCCACGGTGCTGACGTCCGTTATTGGTGTTGTATGCACGACGGGGGTTATCAGGGTTTTGTTATTATGAGCGGGAACCGTTTTATGGTTTACCCGGGCAACCGATACCGAATCAACCGGCAATACTGTAGCATTGTCGTCGTCTGACCCTTTCCCTTCCTTGTTCGGGAACACGGCCCACATGCCCATCATAAACGCACTGAACAACAGCAGGCCCAGGATGGTGAACACGATCTCTTTCTTTTTACCAGCTACGGCGGCGGGTACTTTTGCTTTTTCAAGTACCTGCGTCACCTTTTTTGTTTTGCCGGCGCCGGTTGGTTTCACATAACGTGACTGGGCATTTTCCACCGAGGCCTTTTGCAGCAACTGCCGAACGTGTTCGGTATCACTCAGGCGGTGAACGGCTTGTTTGGCCAGCAAGCCATGTAACAGTTGCAACAGGCTGGGTGGCAAAAACCGGTTATCGGGCAATAGCAGTTCCGGAAAGGGACATTCAATTACCCGGTTGATGTGCCATAACAGGTCTTCATTGTTATAAGCAAACGGCACTGAGCCCGTTAAACATTCATACAATACAATCCCGAGTGAATAATAATCGGTAGGTGTTGATACGGTGCGGGCATGACTGAACTGTTCAGGCGATGCATACTCATAGGTAAGCATGGAAGAACCGGTCACCGTATTGGTTTGTTCCCGGAGTTTGGCGATGCCAAAATCGGTTAGCAGGAAATGCAACTCGCCATTGGGCAGGCGGCGGTACATGATGTTCTCAGGCTTGATGTCGCGATGCACGACGCCTTTGGCGTGAATGGCGTCGAGGGCGTCGGTCATGTGTTGCGCCAACTGGATCACGGTGTCCACCTCCAGCGTACCCCGGTCTTTTAATAACCGGCGTACATCACCCCCCTCTATCAGTTGCATCACAATATAGGGCAGTTCCGCATCGAGGTGAACGTCTACTATTTTTACGATGTGATCATGCTGAATGGATTTCATGATCTCCGACTCGCGTTGAAAACGGCGCAGCGTATCGGCATCGGTATTAAAGGCAAAGTGCTTGATGGCAACCAGGCTACCCGATTCCAGGTGCCTTGCTTTCAGCACGCGGGCATTGCCCCTGCCGATCTCACCCAGGATCTCGTATCCTTTGAAGTATTCTTTAAAAATTGAAGTTGCCATATATTATTGCATCTCTGTGCTGACTACCTGTACAGACAGACTTTTATTGGTACTATCAGGTTTAACCTGGTTACTCACAGGATACTTAACGTTTTCAAAAAATGTATTCTCCAGCTTTACATGAACCGGAATACTCACTTTGATGCCAACTTCAAACCCTTTCATGCGCAGGTTTCTTATTACTAAGGTATCACCTGCTTTAGCAGAAGCCTTGTTAATTTCCACCGCTGCGAAATGATTAACTTTTTCTTTAGCTGGCAACAACAGTACGGTGTTCCCCACACTATCGGCATAACGCTGCACTGCCACGAGGTTAGTAGTGGCCGACAACCGAAGGGTATCCGGCGCTTGCGTTACCCCGGGGCCCGATGCCGCGGCATGTTGTCCGCTGAAAATAGTAGCGGGCATTTTGCGTACTGTATCGTCAACCGATCTTACTTCCTGCACATTCGTTGGTTTATCGGGTGTGGTAGATGGGGTTTCATTGTTGCGGGAGAAAAAGAACCAGGAGCTTGCTGCCAGCAACACGATCACCGGTACGTTCCACTTTAACCATTTGTTACTGCTGCCTGATCTTTTAACAGGTGTAGTTTCCGGTTGCGCCGGCTTGTTTGATTCATCTATGGATTTATCAATAGACGCAGGGAGTGTTATAGCTGTTGTATCGGGTTTTGTTTTAACAGTTTTTTTTGCTTTGGCGCCATTCACAGGTTGCGCCGGCTGTTTGGCGCGGTTGTTCTTCAACAGCACCACGGTGATATTATCATGGCCGCCCATTTCATTGGCCAGCGCTATGATATTATTGACCTTGGTAGTCAGGGCAGCGCTGGTGGCCAGGATCTCCGCTATTTGTTTGGCGGTGACCATATCGGTAAGGCCATCGCTGCATAACAGCAGGCCATCACCCGGCAGCAGTTCGTCTTTACCATACTGCATAAAATCTTCATCGTCGATGCGGTGAATGGAAGACCCTACCTCGCGCAGGATCTGGTTGCGTTGCGGATGGTTCATGGCTTCGCGTTCGGTGATCTCACCGGCATCTTCGCGTAACCCAACAAAGGAATGGTCTTTTGTCAATTTTTGCAGCTCGCCTTTGCGGTAACGGTACAGGCGGGTATCGCCCACATGCACAAAATAAACAATGCCAGCCGAGGCATCGGCCACGGCTGCCGTTAGTACGCAACACATCTCGCCAAACTTTGGATTCAGCATCCGTTCTTCGGCAATTCGGTTATTGGCAAAGATCACGGCTTCGCGCAACATGGTAAGCGTATCGCCCTTGGGCGTAAGCATGTACTGGTCAATAGAATCCCGGGCAATAGCCGCGGCGCGTTTCCCACCGGCATAACCTCCTACTCCATCCACCACTACCAGCAAGGCCTTATCGGGCGACCATAACTGGCGGCAGGTGAAGGTATCTTCATTTTCCGTTCGCCGCATCCCGGGATGCGTATTGCCACTAAGCAAAATAGTTTTCATATTATCGTGGCAGGTTTTTAAAATGCCGTAACAATAAAATAAGCACAAACACAAACAATGCTATGGATGAGATGGTGTTAATCATAGATCGTTTAAAGCTGTTTAAGGGTAAGCGTTACCATGCCGTTTAACAGTACCTGGCTTTTGTCGGTCAGATCGAACCAGCGCGGATCACCGGCTTCGCTTTTTGCGATCACCGTTTCATTTACCCGCGTTTCGTTATTGCTGAAGGAAGCGATCTGGAACGACTGCTGCGCTTCATTCCACCGAATGCGGGCATGCGGGTTCGAGACAAACCCCGATTCAATCAACAGGTAATTGCTGTAGCCCAGGTTCTCCGGTTCCTTACGCGCAATTACGATCTCCGTATCCTTCATGATGTATACTAATTCTTTACTCTTATCGGCCATGTAACATTCAATGCGTGCCAGTCCGGCGTCGGCATTGCGGGCCGTTTTCTGAACCGTGTTATTGGTGACCGCCACATTGGTTACGTTCAGCTCGGGATTGAACTTCACCGTGAAGGTGCCATTCTCGGCAAAATGTAAATGCCGCAACACATCGAGGTTGATATCCATTTTATCAAACACATTGGTAGCTTTCGACTTCATAGTCACCTTCGCCGTATTGTGGCGGTCGTTGCCACCGCTGCCGATCGGCTTCAACCCTGTTAACATGCCAACCACGCGCACATCGTCTGTTGCTATTTTTTCCTGGTTGAAATCGGTACCGGGTGCAAACCTGAACTGCCAGTGAAACGACACAGGCGACAGTTCCTCATAATTCTTTTTATAACGTTTCAGGTTATTGTAGAAAGCTTTCAGCGCTTCTTTTACTATAATGGGAAGTGAGGGCAACCGCTCTTCGTATACTTCGGGGTGCAGGATGATGAGGTAATGCATGTTGAACAACAAACTCTTGCCAACCGATTCGCGTTTACACGAATTTTCAAAACAATCCAGCAATTCTTTTAAGATAACGTTGTTCGTAACCGGACCATTGGCGGGACGATGGTCATTGCTTTCCGGTAGTATTATTGATTTAAGGGCCGCAAAAAAATCTCCAGATTTTTTCTTCATGGGATTCCCTGATTTTACTCGGTTTACAGCTATCATTTATACGAATTAAAAATAATTGTTTTGGGAACAAGCGCTTCGTAAAGAAAACCTAATGTTTCTCTTTGGAACAGTCTTTGATAGTAAGAAAATCCTGCCAGTTTTTATTTAACATTTCTCTGTACGTGATTTAACGTTGTATTAAGTTTAAGTTATTTGGTTCTTTAGTTTGTTAGTTCAACAACTAATAAACTGCCTTTCAAGTAGCTCTACTTAATAAATACCGTGATTATACCGTTGCCTGTTTACACACAATAAAATACCTTTTCACAAGAACACTGATTCATTAACCAGTTAACAAAACATGTTTATGAACAGAATGCTTAAAATTTTTACCACTGCCGATGAGCGCACGGAGCAGCTCAACGGTTATCCCATCGTTGAAACCTATGATGGTTTTGTGTTAACAGAAGTGCCATCGAACAAAGTAAAAAGTGTTGCGAAAGACCTTTTGTTTGAAGACATTACCGATGAGTACCGCATTAAAACCGGTACGGGCGACATCGACACCTCCATTCCCCGCCTTTTGGAAAGCGGTAAAGCCGTCGACCATCCTGCCTATACGGGAAAAGATAAAAAGATGCCCCCGGCAGGCAAGCATCATTACCTGGTTCAATTTATTGGACCGGTAAAACAAACCTGGTTGTCGGGCGTAAAAAAAGCGGGTGGTGAATTGCGCGATCCCTATGGCGGCTTTACCTGGATCGTTCGGGCCACCCTGAATCAAATGCAAAAGGTGATCAGTCTGCCCTATGTACGCTGGGCCGGTCATTTACCATACGAGTCAAGGATTGAAAGAACATTGTTGAAAAAGCTGGAGGGCGGTTCCACCCCACGCAAAAAAAGCGCCACTACATTGCCAAGAACGAAAACGATACCGGGTGTATACACGGTAGAATTTTTTGGACCGAAGGATGTAACCAATGGCCTGCCCGAAGTAAAGAAACTGGGTTTCAAGGTGCTTGGCAAAGAGGTGAAGGGCAAGCTGCTGATAGTGGAAACAGCCAAACCAGATCGCATCTTAAAACTAAGTACTGTGCATGGCGTGCGCCGCATAAACGAACGGGCCATCAACCGCCCCAGCAATGATGTAGCCGCCGGTATTATGGGCACTGCATTGACAATGGGCAAAACAAACGGCAGCCTGGGGTTGAGTGGTAAAGGCGAGATCATCGGCATTTGCGATACCGGTTTAGACACCGGCGATCCCAAAAACATTCATAAAGATTTTGACAAACGCATTAAGTGGATAAAAAGCTATCCCATCACCACCGACTACGACACCTATATCAATAACCCCGGTGGTGATGACGGTCCGGCCGATCTGGACAGTGGCCATGGCACGCATGTGGCCGGTTCGGTGCTAAGTAACGGCGCCAACTCAAAAGGGTTGTCAGGCACCGCAGGCCCTATCCGCGGACTCGCCTACAATGCCAATCTGGTGTTTCAGGCGGTGGAACAGGAACTGGATTGGAAGGACCCCAACAATCTGCAGAGTTATGGCCGTTACCTGCTGGCAGGAATTCCAACCGATTTGAACAACCTGTTTGGACAGGCATATCAAAAGGGCGCCCGCATTCATTCCAACTCCTGGGGTGGTGGCAAACCGGGTGAGTATGATGAACAAAGCCGCCAGCTCGATCAGTTTATCTGGGACCATAAAGACTTTTGCATCCTGGTAGCTGCCGGCAACGATGGCACCGACAAAGACGGCGATGGCAAGATCAATGAGATGAGCGTAACTTCTCCCGCTACCGCCAAGAATTGTATCACGGTAGGCGCCTGCGAAAACAAACGCATCAAATTCAACAATGAAGTGTATGGCGACTGGTGGCCGACCGATTACCCGGTGGCGCCTTATAAAAATGCACCGATGGCCGATCAGCCCGACCAGGTGGTGGCATTCAGCAGCCGCGGTCCTACCCGGGATAAACGGTTCAAACCAGATGTGGTAGCGCCGGGCACCTGGATCCTCTCCACCCGAAGCACCATGATAGCGCCTAACAATACCGCATGGGCGCCGTTTACGCCGAGCAAAAAATATTTCTTTATGGGTGGAACCAGTATGGCAACACCGCTCACTGCCGGCGCCGTAGCCCTGATCCGTGAATACCTGCGCACCAAACAAAAGATCGAGAAGCCATCGGCAGCGTTGTTAAAGGCCACGCTTATTGCCGGCGCCATCCGGTTACCCGCCACAGCCGCCAATGGCGCACTGGTAGATAATCACCAGGGCTATGGCCGCGTAAACCTCGATGCGGTATTGTCACCAGCCAAAGCAACCGCAACTTTCATCGATGTTGATAAAGGATTACATACAGGCGAAGTACATACTATCCCTATCGCCATAAAAGCGGGATCAGATAAATTGAAAATAGTATTGGCCTATAGCGATTATCCTGGTTTGTCACTGGTGAATAACCTGAACCTGATATTGACAGGACCCAATGGAAAGAAATACACGGGTAATCAATCAGGCGGCGGTGCAGCCAAACTGGATACCATCAATAATGTAGAAGTGATTGAAATTGATAAGCCATCAGCAGGGAACTGGCGGTTGGATGTGGTAGCGTCTAATATACCGAATGGGCCGCAGGATTTTGCGGTGGTGCTTTTGGAGTAATGGCAAACGGCAGACGGCAGAAAGAAAAAGGCAAAAGAAAAGCATAGCATTGTGATAAAGAAAAAGCCTTGGGGAGACACCCTCAAGGCTTTTCTTTTAGTATTTTACTAACGCTTGCGGCGTTGCCGCGAATGACTTTCCCGTCTGCCGTCTGCCTTACAACTGTTGTATCACCAGCTTTCCTTCAACGAGAGCAGGGATATAGATCTTCTTCTCGCTGGCATTTAAATAAAAATCGGCAGGGCCATTGATTACCGGCCAATCGAATTTGGTAGCTTGTTTTGTTTTAAGATCAACCTTTTCTACAAAACCAGCGGGATGATCTATGGCGCCCCAGTCAGAAACTATCAGGGTATGATCATCGAGCAGCGCCAGTCCGTCAAAAGCGCCATGAACGTCGCCAATTTTTTCATACGCGGGGATATGGTTTTTCCAGGTGATAACACCCAGTTCACCACCCTTCATGTTTTGAAAATCGAAACTGCAGGTATACAGGCGGTTGGTTGCTTTATCGTAGGTGATACCATTGGCGCCTTTTACATCGGCAATAACCCGTACATTGCCTGTTCTTATATTCACTTCAGCAATCTTGCCCACATCGGTACACGAAACAAACAACGTGAAATCATCCATGGTAGTGAGGTCATTTAAAAAAGCGGATCCGGTAACAGGACTCAGGTTGATCTCAGCAAATTGTTTACCGGTAGCCAGTTCGAAACCAATCACGCGATCTATATCAGCTACATACAACATGCCCCGGATAATAGCGGTTCCTTTGGGCGCATTCAATTTTGTAGTATTGAATCTGGGTTCAATCATTTTACCGTCGAGCGATAATTTGCTGATAAAGCCGTCCCCATCCTTTGCGGTTGGATCGAGGGCCTTACCAATATTGGTTACATATAGGAACTTCCCATCGGAGATTACGCTTTCGGGATTTGCCAAAGCCGTGCTATCCTGCGCCATGGTGTTAATAACCAACACCATACTTGTCAAAAACGAGATTAAAGGTTTCATCTGATTTAATTTAATACCGCTAAGATATTTTATCCGGACGTGCTTATAATAACGGTAAAAGCTCAAATTATTGCCCTTTTTAGGGCAAAAGGCAAAGGGCAAAGGGAAGAAAGGCCCTCCTAACCATCTTCTTTCTTGTCAACTTGTTAACGTGTTAACTGGTCAACTCGTCAACTGATCAACTCGTCAACCCGCCTAGGCGTAACCCCAAACTTTTGCTTAAATATTTTGATAAAATGCGGGCTATTCTCAAAGCCACACTCCAGCGCTACCTCCGACACATTTTTACCGGAATGGAGCAGTAACAGCCGGGCATGTTCCAGCCGTTGTTCGTTGATCCATTTTTTGGGCGCACTGTTGTATTGTTGCTGAAAATCGCGTTTAAAAGAAGCAAGGCTGCGTCCTGAAAGCTTCGCCAGTTCTTCCAGCGAAAGTGGCTGAAACAGGTGCTTACGCACAATAAAATCAATGTCAATCGGCTGGCCAAAGGCAATGCTTTGAAAGAACGCCCTTACCAGTTGTCCCTGCGGACCAGCCAGCAACAACAACATTAATTCCTGCAATTTTAATTGTAAGATGCTTTCCAGTCCAGGGAGTTGTTTCCCAAAATAGCCCATGAACTGCGTTTTAAATCCGTTCAGTAATTCATTGGTGGGAATAACCAGGTGCGCCCCTGTTGCTGCCGGAGATTGCGCCGTTGTTAACTGGTGGGTATGCAGGAATTTCTTTACAAAATCATCGGAAAAAAATAACAGCAGGGCTTCATAGTTCAGGCCATCCGGCACAAATTCAGACAGGGCATAAATGCCGCGCTTTAACAAAACCAGGTGACCGGCTTCGGCCGTATGGGTTTGTTCTTCCAAATGCAGGAACTTATGGCCATGCAGCACAAAAATGAGGGTGTGCTCGGTGATAAAACTGGTTCTTTTACCGGCAGCAGTTGCCCTTCTGTACCGGGCCAGCGGCGTATTCCCCAGTTGGAGCACGCCTAAATCTTCTTTATTATCTGATGAGGTGGGAAACCGTACTAACATGATGCAAAGTAAAGAATTCCTTAAATAAGGGTCATTCATAATGTTTACTCATATAAATAATACCCTCATTCGCAGTCGATTAAATTGGGCGGCTTTTTTAAAGTTAACATGAGGGCAAATGTTTCCGATGCGCTGGGTATAATGCTATTGGCCAATAGCGTAAAATTCAGTAAATTATAGTAGACAATTTTTCCATTATCCTTCGCACAAACATTGATCGTCTTCCGCTACAAGCACAACTATAAAAAAAACTTACACAATATGACAGCGCTAACCAGCAACCCGGTTGTCTTTTTTGAGATAGGTTGTAAAGACCTACCCAAAACAGCTACATTTTATTCAGATCTCTTTGGCTGGACGCCAACCGGCATTCCCATGGCCTCACTCATCAATACGAATACGGAAGAAGGTATTCAGGGACAGATCACTTCATTAGGGCATGATCCTCACAATTATGTATTATTCTACATCCAGGTAGACGACATAAACGAAAGCCTGTCGAAGATCCTGGAAGCAGGCGGCAAAAAAGTGGTAGGGCCGGTTATATTACCCAACAACAAACAATTTGCCTGGTTTACCGACCCCGAAGGAAACCTGGTAGGATTGGTTAACAGATAAGGGTAATATTCGCCCGGATGAATTCCCGCCATTATGAAATCTTTCGGGCTGGCCTTCAGATGGGCTCAACGCTTAACGCTTAAAACCCTTTTCCGGGATCCCGCGTTCTGCGTTTGGCGTTCCGCGTTCCCGTTTTCTTCCGATTTATACAATTTGAACCAGAAGGCAGTTGGTATTTTCGTGTATCTTTAGAACCATATTACCATGACCTATTATGAAATAAAGCCGGGCCAACTGTTACAACAGTATGTAAAATGTTACTACGTGTATGAGTCATCGAGCCACGTAACATTTGGGGATACGGTGTTCCCCTGTGGTTGTATGGAAATCGTTTTTAACCTGGGTAATGGGAACTGGCAAACCCAACCTGGTGATGAATTTGTCACCACCCCACCTATCGAGTTATGGGGACAACTCAATCGCCCCCTGCCCGTACGATCTATAGGCCGCAATACCATGCTGGGTGCCCGCTTTTATCCGCATGCCGCGGCCAGTATTCTACCCGACAAAGTCAATTTGTTTAACAACCAGGTTATCGATTATGGCGCTATAGCAGATAAATCAGTAAATACTTTACAGGAACAGTTACGGGAAACAAAGACCTGGAACAAACGCATCGCCTTGCTGGAAGCGTATTTATTGCAACAGATAGAACATGCGGGCAAAAGATTAGGTAAAGTGGATGTAGTGAAAGACCTGATGTACGAACTCCGCCATCAGGATATTTATGAGACCATGGAAACCATTGCCACGCGCTATGGTATTTCGGCCCGCTATATGCAACAATTATTTTTACAATACACCGGGTTAACACCAAAATTATACAGTCAGATCAACCGGTTTCAGCACAGCCTGCGCCTGGTTAGAAACAGGAACACTTCCTTAACTGATATTGCCTATGAATGCGGTTATGCCGATCAGTCGCATTTTATAAAAGAGTTCAAAGCATTTACCGGCACTACCCCATCGGGCTACTCCATTAATAATTCCCCGGTTACGCTGGCTACTGTACAACCAGCCGAAACTTCACCTGTGCTGGTTTAATTTACGTTTCTTCCGTTTTATACAATTTCTTCTTTTTAAAGGTTGATAACTTTGTTCTGTAAACGAAAACAAAGAACACTAAAAGATATCAGCTATGACAGTCCGCTTTAAACAATTACATCAGTCCTTTTTTATTTTACCCAATGCCTGGAACCCTAAAAGCGCCTTGCGTTTTCAGCAGGAGAACTTCCCGGCAGTAGCTACCTCCAGTGCAGCCGTAGCCAATAGCCTGGGGTATGAAGATGGAGAAGCCATGCCCTTTGACAATTACCTTTTTATCATTCGCAGAATTTTAGCCACCGTACAAATTCCGGTAACGGTAGACCTGGAGATGGGCTATGGAAATACCCATGAAGCTATTTATGCCAATGTTCGCCAACTGGCTGAGTTGGGTGTTGCCGGTATTAACATCGAAGACTCAACCATTCAATCCAATGAAAGAAAGCTACAAAACGCCCACCAGTTTGCCGAAAGAATTGCTTTTATAAAAGGCAAACTGGCTAACGACCACCTGGATGTGTTTATCAATGTTCGTTGCGACACCTACCTGCTGAATGTAGCCAACAAACAAGCCGAAACGCTGGCACGCATTCCATTATATGAGGCCGCAGGGGCCAATGGGATCTTCTTACCCTGCATCAGCGCGGAAGCTGACATTGCCGAAGCGGTTAACCGCACTACCCTGCCCATTAATGTAATGTGTATCCCAGGATTGCCTGACTTCAAAACATTACAAAGCCTGGGTGTAAAGCGGGTGAGTATGGGTCCGTTTTTATTTAACCGGTTGTATGACGGTATCCCGGCTCTCACCCAATCCATTACAACTGCCAACGATTTTTCACCACTGTTCGCCTAATCATTTATCAACCATAAAAAATAACAACATGAATTTACCAACCAGGGCGCAGGATGCCCACGCCACCTTAGCAGCCGCTTTCAATACAGGCGACATTGCCACTGTATTAAGTATGTACGATTATAACGGCATCATTGTACCGGAACCAGGCAAACCCGTTTCTGGCAGGGAACAGTTTGAAGCAGCGGTAAAAGCCATTCTATCGATCAAAGGGAAAATGGAGATCAAAACGGTGTATTGTTTGCAAACCGGTAACCTGGCCGTAGGCAGATCGGAATGGAGCATCACCGATGGCGATGAAGTGAAGATACAATCGAAAGGGATCGAGTTGATGCAGCAACAACCGGACGGCACCTGGAAGATTGTGATTGACCATGCCTTTGGGGCGTTGGAGAATATGTAATAAAAGTATAGCCATGAAAAAATGGAGGCTTTCCGGCTTAGGCGGGGGCCTCTTTCTCTTTATTCACAACTATTGCATGCGTTGGATCTCTTGCGGAGTTAACCGCAGAAACCTGGCAGCGTTGTTGAAAAGGATGTCGCGCTTTTGTTCTGCTGAAAGAAAAGGGGCATTGTTAATATTATCAATACCAATCTTTATTGTGCCCGGCCAAAGCATGTTATCGGAACCAAATAGTATACGCTTTTCAAACCCGGCATTTACCAG
>NZ_JBJMLX010000240.1:0-33817 GCF_045805085.1 Niastella sp. | reverse complement strand
CAACTCCAGGTGATGGTTCTGCACTTTTACATTGTCGAGCCGGATCTTGTTTCCCCGTTGAAATACGCCGTCCATTTGTCCGAAACGATAAGAATAAGACAACTCGGCATTTTCGGTTATGCGGTAATGTGCCGCCAGGTCAACTTTCAGGTTGCTTACTTTCGGACTTACCAGGTCGGTTTCCCAATAACCGCTACGCGCTACGCGCAATGTTTGATTGGGCTTGCCATCGATGGTGAGGCCGCTGATTGAAGAAGTGTTACTACCCGCCAATGCATCATCGCCATATTTATTCCAGCCATCGAAGACAGTATTGTTCTCGCCATTGAGTGCAGGAAAGTTAGGGTTAGCACTCTTCAGGTTGTTTGGGTTTTGATCGAGGCGGGTATTTGAACGCCAGTCGATCCCCTGCATGTAACCTACGTTTACTTTGAAGGCAAATTTATTATGGAACAACGCTTTTGCATACCTGATAGCAGATTCTGTCAGAAATGCGGGTGAATGATCGATGCCATCCACATGGTTAATACCTGTTTTATGGTAAATGCTCAACCCCTGGCTATTAAAGGGGTTTTTGGTCAGCAGGTTTGCCATCCCGTTGATCGCGTTCATGCCATATAGGGCAGAAGCGGCGCCGGGGGTTATTTCCACACTTTGAATGTCAAGCTCTGTGGGGCCAATGGCATTACCGAGCGGAACGCCTAAAGTTGCCGCCTGCATATCTACCCCATCAACCAGCTGCATAAAGCGGAAGTTGTTTGGGATATTAAAGCCACGGGTATTGGGCACTTTAAATGTTAAACTGGAAGTAGTCATTTGTACGCCCTTTACATTTTCCAAGGCGTCGTAGAAGTTAGGCGCCGGCGTTTCTTTTATGGCGCGGATATCCAGCTTTTCAATTGCCACCGGTGATTTCAGGATATTTTCCGGTACGCGCGAAGCTGTTACTACCACTTCATTGCCCAATACGGTTTGCGTTACCATGGCTACCTGTAATTTGGAGCCGAGGCTTTTTACTTCCAGCTCTTTTGGCTCAAAGCCAACCGAAGTAAAAACCAGTGTAAAGGGTAATTTTTGTTTGGTGCGAAGTATAAAGTTGCCGGTATTGTCTGTAATGGTACCGGTTACCGATCCTTTTATCTGTACACTTACATCGGATAAGGGTTCATTTTTTCCGTGATTGATCACCGTTCCGGAGATCTCTATCAACGCTACGGTTTGGGAAATAGCAGTGGAACACACCAACAGGGCCATTGACGCCAAAACGCCATATTTGAGTTTCTTAAGAGGGTTCAATTTTGCGAGGAGGCCGTTGTACAAGGTTTTGGTCTCAAGCAACCAGCCTGTTGGATTTGCTGTTTTCATTATTCGTTGGTTTATTCATTCATACCAGCCTATATTCTAATAGACTATAAGGTTAAAATAAAACCCCGGATTATTGTACGGGGTCGTGCATCTGGCTAACAAATCATGTCCACTAAATTACTAGACTATTTGACCTTTAAAAATCCCGGCTGGTTAAAGTAGCCGGGATCCTTATTTGGTACAAATATAGTCCATTATTTTACTAGACTTATAATTTATTTTTAATCCCGGTAAGAATTTTTACCGGGATAACTATTTAAAAGATCTTAACGATAATCTTCAGACTCCAGAATATTACTAATATACCTAATAAGATCAGCGAAATTTTACGTGGTAATTTACCAGCCAGTTTAGCCGCCAACGGCGCCGCCAGTAAACCGCCTATAATCAGGGCCACAATCACCTGCCAGTGGGTTACTCCCAACATAAAAAAGAATGAAAATGCGCTTGCCAGGGTAACAAAAAATTCAGTCAGGCTCACGGAACCTATTACAAACCGCGGGCTGCGGCCCTTGGTAATTAAGGTAGTGGTTACAATGGGTCCCCAGCCACCGCCGCCGAAAGAATCGAGGAAACCGCCAAAACCAGCCAGCCAGCCATAATGTTTGAATTTCTTTTTCTTCTGCTCCTTTTTAAACGCATTCCAAAGTATACGTAAACCCAGCAACATGGTATAGGTGGCTATAACAGGCTTTATATACGCTGTTTGTGAATCGCCAAATTTTACTAACAGTATTGCACCGAATACAGCTCCTACAATACCTGGTATCACCAATGCCTTGAACAGTTTTTTGTTTACGTTGCCAAATTTATAATGGCTGTACCCTGAAGCGCCGCTTGCAAACATTTCGGCAGTATGTATACTACCACTCATGGCTGCGGGGCTAACCCCGGCCGATAATAATATAGTGGCGCTGGTAACACCATATCCCATTCCCAGGGCGCCGTCAACCAATTGCGCCAGGAAACCGGCCAGCACCATCCAGTGAAAGTTCGGGTCCAGCTGGTGGTACCATTTTACCGTATCATCGGCAATCCGCTGGAAGGGTAAATAAGAGAATATAAAGTGACCTACCAACATCAGGGCAAATGCAATAAGGGAATAGGTGACGATCTTTCTAACACGTCGTTCTCTTTCCACATTGTCCTTTTCTACCAGGATGCGGGTGATCTCATTCAGCCGTTTTACTTTGTATTCAAAGTTGCCATTGAGTTTATTCCTTACTGCATGCAGGTTATTGATCATGTCATCCAGCTCAGGAGGCAGGGCATGGTTCAACACTTCTTTTATGCGTTTGGCGGCGGTAGGTGATTTGCCATTGGTTGAAATAGCAATTTTCAAATTACCTTTTTGCACAATAGAGCTCAGGTAAAAATCGCATTGCTCAGGCGTATCGGCCACGTTTACCAGGATCTTCTTATCCTTGGCAGCCGCCCTGATGGCCAGGCTCGACTCTTTTTCATTCACCGCAATGATAACCAGGTCCTGGTTTACCAGGTCGGCTTCTACAAAAGCGCGCTCATGAAGGGTAAGGTTGGGATGGCTTTTTGCCAGCTTACGTACCTCATCGGAAATGCTGATAGCTACAACAGTAACCGGGGCAGCCGGCGAATTACCCAGCAGTGCAGATAATTTTTCTGCACCCACCTTGCCCCCTCCTACCAGCAATACTTTTAAGTCTTCCAGCTTTAAAAAAACAGGAAATAAAAGATTGCCGGGATCGGGCGTTGCGCCAGTCGTTTGTTTTACCGGTATTATTTGTTCTGTTGTCATGCCTGTCAGCATTTTTAGATCGTTACCAACTTTTCGCGAACTGCAAAATCGCCAAATGTTTCACCGGAATTCCTGTTCTTGCTATATTTCTCAAAAAGTTCATCCAGCTCCTTCAAAATTGCAGGCTCGTCGATATTTTCTTTATACTTTTTATTTAAACGGAAACCTTCGCGGTCGCCACCCAAATGTAAATTATAACGGCCATAGGCAGTTCCTATAAAACCGATCTCTGCAGCATACGGCCTTCCGCAACCATTGGGACAACCGGTCATGCGCATAGATATTTCGTCATTCTCCAAACCATACTTGGCCAGGATAGGTTCAATTTTCGTAATGAGCGATGGCAGGTAGCGTTGTGCTTCGGCCAGCGCCAGCGAACAGGTATTGAATGCTACGCAGGCGATGGCATTTTTACGTACAGCCCCTGCTTTGTCAGTATGTTCAATAATTCCGAAATCGGTCAAGATCTTTTCTACAGCTTTCTTATCCTTTTGTGCAATGTCGCTGAGGATCAAACCCTGGTTACTGGTGAACCGGAAATTGGCTTTACCTGTTTTTGCTACTTCCAGTAAGGCTGTTTTCAGCGCTACCTTTTCGTCGGCAATACGGCCACTTTCAATAAATACGGTATAATACCATTTACCTTCGTGGTTCTTGTGCCAGCCATACTCATCTTTTCTACTGGTAAAGCTATATGGCTTCGGCTCTTCAAGTTTGAACCCACACCGTTTTTCCAGTTCTGCCCTGAATGCTTCCACCCCCATTTTGTCGATGGTGTATTTCAGGCGACTCAGCTTACGATCGCTGCGATTACCATGGTCGCGCTGAATAGTAATTACCTCCAGCACGGCTTTCAGCGTATTTGCTTCGCCCCGTACAAAACCCAGCATCGATGCCAGGCGTGGATAAGTAGCCGCGTTACCATGGGTAGCACCCAGACCACCACCTGCAGCGATGTTAAAACCTATCAGCTTGTCATTTTCAATAATGGCAATAAGGCCCAGGTCATTGGTAAATACATCCACATCGTTGTTTGGCGGGATGGCTATACCCACTTTGAATTTACGGGGCAGGTAACGATCCTGATATAATGGATCTTTTTCTACTTCTTCTTTCTCCTTTTTATCGAGCAATGGCTTTTCATCGAGCCATATTTCATAATATCCTCTTGATTTGGGCAAACCCAGCTTGCTTATTTTCCCTGCATAAGAAAAAATTTCTTCATGTATAGGTGAAAATTTGGGGTGAGCCGCGCAAACCACATTACGGTTCACATCGCCACAAGCAGAAATAGAATCGAGCAATATGGTGTTGAAAGCCTGAATCGTTGGTTTTACATGCGATTTTAAAATACCATGCAGCTGTATGGTTTGGCGGGTGGTGATCTTAATAACTCCGGTTGAATGGTCTCCGGCAATGTTATGTAAGCCTATATATTGATCAGCGGTCATAAAGCCACCGGGCAAACGCAAACGGAGCATATAAGAATACAGCCATTCCAGCTTTTTGGCACTGCGTTCTTCCCGACGATCGCGATCATCCTGCTGGTACATGCCATGGAACTTAACCAACGCTGTATCATCTTCACGGATCGCACCGGTTATCTCATCACGCAGGCTTTCTTTTAATGTACCGCGCAAACCATCGCTGGCCATTTTTATTTTTTCGGTAGAAGACAGATTCTTATTATCGTTTGTACTCATCGTAAATGCAAGTTTCAAGTTTCAAATTAAATTCACCCACTTCGTTCTAATACACATCTTTCAGGAAGCGACCCTCTTCTTTCAACTGGTTCAAATACTCAACTGCCTGGGCGCTTGTTTTACCTCCAAAT
Organism: Niastella sp.; assembly: GCF_045805085.1. Lineage (NCBI taxonomy): Bacteria > Pseudomonadati > Bacteroidota > Chitinophagia > Chitinophagales > Chitinophagaceae > Niastella > Niastella sp. Next base: position 28,844 of record NZ_JBJMLX010000240.1, on the reverse strand, counting down.
CTTTCAATGATCTGCAGCATGGTATATTCCACATCTACACTCATTGGTTCTTTAGCACCGCAGATGTATACATAGGCGCCATTTTGCAACCACTCATAAAATGCTTTGGCATTCTCCAGCATTTTATGTTGTACATATATTTTTGATTTCTGGTCTCTTGAAAAGGCAACGTTCACTTTGGTCAGTACGCCTGTCTGGATCCAGTTTTGAATTTCTGTTTGATATAAGAAGTCGGTAGTGAAATGCTGATCGCCAAAGAACAGCCAGTTACGACCGCTGGCGCCGGTAGCATCACGCTCCGCTATAAATGATCTGAACGGTGCAATACCTGTTCCGGGCCCGATCATAATAACATCTTTGTCTTCCGCTGGTAACCGGAACTGGTTGTTTTTATGTACATAAAATTCCAGCGGACCTTCAACTGCTAAATCGGCCAGATAGTTTGAGGCCAAACCATGTTTTACTTCCCCGTTCATTTTAAAATTGTCGCGGGCCACGGTAATATGTACTTCACCGCTGTGTGCGTTGGGTGAAGAGGAAATAGAGTATAATCTTGGCGTGATCGGTTCCAGAATGCCAATCACTTCTTCAAACTGCGCTGCATTGTTTACGGGATAGATCTTTAACAGATCGAGCAGACTGATCTTTGTTTCAGGAATATCCTGTTTTACTATAGCGGCATATTGTTTTACTACGCGCTCCGGTAAATAGGCAATGTTCACTTTCTTTTTCAACAGCTCTATCACCGTATGCGTTTCGTTGCGGAACGTTACTGTTTTCTTGCCATCTATGCGTGTCAATGCGATAATTGAATCTACAATAGCGGGTGCATTTTCAGGAACAATCCCAATTGAATCACCGGGTTGGTATTCCAGGTCATCGGCCACTATTTCAATATGATGGGTTGCTTTGTTGGAACCTCTGTCGTTCAGGTTTACATTGGTGATGATGCTGCCATTGTAAACTTTTTTGCCGGTTGGCTTTTTAGCGGTTACCACGGCGCCTACACTGGCAGTGCCGTTGCTGCTGGTAGTGGTGGTTAATGAATGCAATACCTGCGAGAACCAGCCATCTGCATCGCCCTGGTAATCAGTATCGCATTTTATTAAGTTAACAACACGTTGTCCGCCCAGTCTTTGCAATTGCTCGTCTACATCTTCGCCGGCCTTGCAAAACAGGGGATATGAGGTGTCGCCCAGAGCGAGCACTCCGTATTTCATTTGGGGCAGCTTGAATCCATTCTGATGGATGTGGTCGTAAAACTTCTTTGCAGTAGCAGGCGGCTCGCCTTCGCCTTGTGTGCTGATGATGGTAAAGAAGTATTCTTCTTTGGCCAGATCATTCAGGCGATATTGATCAAGGCTTACCACTTTGGCCTGGATACCACTTTTCTTTGCTTTGGCAGCCAGGTCAGTGGCCAGCTTTTTTGAGTTACCGGTTTCAGTACCGTATGCTATAGTTATTTTAGATACGGTTGGTTTGCTTTCAACAGGGGTTGCCACGGGTGCAGCAGCTGTTGCAGGAGCCGAAGCCGCTGCTGCTGATGTGGGCGCCAGGGTCGATTGGTCGTGGCAATTCATCAGTACGCCGGCCAGGAATCCATTCATCCAAACCAGTTCTTCTTTTGTAGAAGTCCTTACTAAATCCTGTAACAATTTCAATTTATGCTCTGCTAACATGTTTATTTACTTTTTCCGCATTTTCAGAATCGGGTGTTGTTGTAATCAGTTTTGCCAGTGGTTTAAAATAATGTTCTGCGCTGTTGCTGTTTTCGAGCCACCTGAACTGCTCATGCAAAGCCACCACCTTGCCAATGATGACCAGCGACGGGGAAACAAATGTTTTTCCCCGAAGCTGTTCATCGTATTTATACAAATTGGTTACGTGCACATTCTGCAAAGGCGTGGTAGCCTGCTCAATTACCGCCAGCAACTTTTCGCTGTCTATATTATGCTTTACCAGGTTGCTTACTACATGGTCCAGGGTTTCTGACGACATATAAAACACGAGGGTGTCGTTGGTTTCAGCCAGTTCTTTCCAGTAGGTGTCTGTAACAACATCCAGTTTGTAACTGGTCAAAAAACGCACTGATGTAGTATAGCCTCTGGCTGTTAATGGTATGCCTGCATAGGCTGCAGCACCCAACGCTGCGGTTACACCGGGTACAATTTCATAAGGTATATTGTGTTGCACCAGGGTTTGCAATTCATCGAGTATGTTCGAGAACATGGATGCATCGCCACCTTTTAACCGTACTACCAGTTTGCCCTGTGCGGCATACTGTACCAGCAGTTCGTTGATGGTGTACTGGGGCGTTGATGATCCACGGCTGCATTGCTTACCAACATATACTACTTCTGCCTGGCTGTTCACATATTGCTGCAGGATCTCCTCGCTTACGAGGCGATCTGCCAATACCACTTCAGCCTGTTGCAAATAGCGCGCAGTTTTTACTGTTACCAGTTCCGGATCACCGGGACCGGCAGCTGCCAGTATTACTTTGCCATATGTTGGTTTTTTTTGCATGTACGTTTATTATTTATACAAGCCTTCTATTGATAAATACCTTTCGCCGGTATCGTAATTGAATGTCAATACACGGGCGCCTTTGGGTATCTCGGCTAATTTTTTTGCTACTGCCGCCAGGGCCGCACCGGTTGAAATACCAGCCAGAATGCCTTCTTCTTTTGCCAGCCGTTGTGCATAGCTGAAAGATTCATCCTTACCTACATTTATTGTTCCATCAAGCAGTTTCGTGTTCAGGATGGAAGGAATAAAACCAGCGCCTAAACCTTGTAAAGGATGCGGGCCGGGAGCGCCACCGCCAATTACAGCCGATAGCTCTGGTTCCACTGCAAATACTTTCAGGTTGGGGAATTTGGCTTTCAGCACCTCTGCCACACCGGTGATATGACCGCCAGTACCTACACCGGTGATCAAATAATCGATGCCGTCAGGGAAGCTTTCCAGGATCTCCTGAGCAGTTGTTTCGCGATGCACTTTTACATTCGCTTCGTTATCGAACTGCTGGGGCATCCAGGAATTGGGTGTTGCAGCTACCAGTTCCTTTGCTTTTTCAATAGCGCCCTTCATCCCTTTTTCGCGGGGCGTTAATTCAAAAGAGGCGCCGTACAGCTCCATCAGTTGTCTTCTTTCCACACTCATCGATTCGGGCATCACCAGGATCAGTTTGTACCCTTTTACCGCTGCTACCATGGCCAAACCGATACCGGTGTTACCAGAAGTAGGTTCAATGATCACGCTGTCCTTATTCAGAATGCCTTTCTCTTCTGCATCTTCGATCATCGATAATGCAATACGATCTTTAATGCTGTTGCCGGGATTGCTGCGTTCCAGTTTAATCCAAACTTCATGGTCATTACCAAACAGTCTGTTTATTCTAACATGCGGTGTCTGGCCAATTGTTTCTAAAATACTACCGGCTCTCATGCGCTGGTTGTTTTGGTTGTCAGTTTTACTGGTTGTCTTAGTTTCTTTTTCTTCGGTGATCATAATTCCCGTTTTTTTAAATGACGAAATTTAATGGCTCAGGAAATGGATTTTTGTCGCGAACCTTAACTTCGCTCTTGTGGTACACTACTGAAAAAGAGGGTACACTATAGGTAAGCCAAACGTTCCCGCCAATGATACTATCCTTTCCTATAACCGTTTCGCCGCCGAGAATGGTAGCACCTGCATAAATGGTCACATTATCTTCAATGGTAGGATGCCGCTTTGTAATGGTCTCCTTTGAAACGTGCAGGGCGCCTAATGTTACACCCTGGTATATTTTTACATTATTACCTATTACAGTTGTTTCGCCAATCACGATACCGGTGCCATGGTCAATGCAAAATCCTTCGCCAATTTGAGCGCCGGGATGAATATCAACACCGGTTCTGCTGTGCGCATACTCGGTGAATAACCTTGGCAGAATTTCAACGCCCTGCGCCCATAACTGGTGCGATAAGCGGTATACTGCCGTAGCATAAAAACCGGGGTAAGCCACCAACACTTCTTCTACCGACCGTGCTGCGGGATCAAACTGCAACAAAGCCTTCGCATCCTTTATCAGCGTTTCATACAGTGCGGGAATAGCAGCAAAGAAGGTTTCTGTATGTTTCTCTGCCTTTTCTTCCTTATGCGTTACATCATATATCAGGCTGGATAAATGACCCCTTAAGATATTGAGCTCTTTCTCCAGATCACTGAACTGATGATGCTTCTTATTGGGTAAAAACAAAAAATTAAAAACCTGGTCAATGAACTGTTCTGCCAGTTCCTTATCAGGGAAAGTGGTATCTACCTTTTTAAGTTGCGCATATAAATGTTGTATAAATTCGTTCGTGCTCATTTTATTCAATATTCAAAAGTTCAACACTTTGGTTTACTACTCAGCTATTGAATCATACAGGCTCCAACCGTTACATGGCTGGTTTCATCTATCAATATGGCGCCGCCGTTCTCACGCAGATCGCTATAGGAATCGTACGGAATGGGCGAAGCCGTTTTTATTTTTACTTTTATTACATCGTTCAGCGTTGCTGAAGTAGCTTCTTCTTTTTGCAGTGTATTTACATCCAGCTTGTACTCGATCTCTTTTATCACGCTCTTTACCACTTTGCTGTTGATCTGCAATAAATATTTGTTACCGGTAACCAGTGGTTTGTTATCCATCCAGCACAACACCACTTCCAGTTCCTGGGTTAATTTGGGCAGGTTATCGCTTTTTACAATGATGTCGCCACGGCTGATGTCGATGTCATCTTCCAGGTGCAGAATGGCGCTTTGCGGTGCAAACACTTCTTCTACCTGTTTACCATTGTGTTCAATAGCGGAGATGGTGCTGGTACGGCCTGAAGGCAATACGGTGATGGCATCTCCCTTTTTATAAATACCACTGATCACTTTTCCGGCATAACCACGATAATCGTGCAGATCATCTGTTTGAGGACGGATCACATATTGCACGGGGAAACGTGGATCGGCGAGGTTAATATCTTTGTCTACTTCTACTGATTCCAGGAATTGCAGTAAAGGGGTGCCTTCGTACCAGGCCAGTTTGGGTGATTTCTCTACGATGTTATCGCCAAATGCAGCGCTGAGCGGAATATAGGTCACATCTTTCAGCCCCAGGGATTTTGCCACTTCGGCATAATCGATCACGATATTGTTATACACATCCTGTGAGTAGTCAACCAGGTCCATTTTGTTGATGGCCACTACCACGTGCGGAATGTTCAATAAAGAAGTTATGATGGAATGGCGGCGGGTTTGTTCAACTACCCCGTTACGGGCATCTATCAAAATGATAGCCAGGTCGGCGGTAGAAGCGCCCGTCACCATGTTGCGGGTATATTGAATATGCCCGGGTGCATCGGCGATGATGAACTTGCGTTTGGGTGTTGAAAAATATTTATATGCCACATCGATCGTGATGCCCTGTTCCCTTTCTGCACGCAACCCATCGGTCAACAAAGCCAGGTCGATCTCGCCCAGGTCTCTATTCTTACTTTGCTTTTCGATAGCGGCCAGCTGATCGATCATGATGCTTTTGCTATCAAATAATAAACGGCCGATCAGGGTACTCTTGCCATCATCGACACTGCCTGCTGTTATAAACCGTAATAAATCCATTTATATAAATATTTTGAAGTTTGGAGATGGGTTAGAAATAACCATTTTTCTTTCTGTCTTCCATTGCTGCTTCCGATACTTTATCATCAATACGGGTTTCACCGCGTTCGCTGGTTTTGGTAGCGGTGATCTCGCTGATGATGTCGTCGATATTATCAGCACGTGATTCTACGGCTGCAGTACAGGTCATATCCCCTACGGTACGGTAGCGAACATTCTTTCTAAGTACTTTATCAGTTTCATCGAGTTTAATAAACTCGCTTACAGCTACCAGTTGCCCTTCATGGTCTATTACATCACGTTCGTGCGAGAAGTAGATAGAAGGCAGGTCGATCTTTTCGCGACGGATATAATTCCAAACGTCTAATTCTGTCCAGTTACTGATGGGAAATACGCGCACATTCTCGCCTTTGCTTATTTTTCCATTGTAAGTATTCCACAGTTCGGGGCGTTGCAGTTTGGGATCCCATTGACCGAATTCATCCCGAACAGAGAAAATGCGTTCTTTGGCCCTTGCTTTTTCTTCGTCGCGGCGGGCGCCACCAATGCAGGCATCAAACTTGAACTCCTCGATAGTATCGAGCAGGGTGAAAGTTTGTAAAGCATTGCGGCTGGCAAACTTTCCTTTTGGCTCGGTGAGATTTTTTGCTTTGATCGTATCGCCTACGTTGCGAACGATCAGCTTTTCGCCCAATCTTTTGGCCAGTTCATCACGGTATGCAAGTGCTTCAGGGAAGTTATGTCCGGTGTCGATGTGTACGAGAGGGAAAGGAAATTTACCGGGGCGAAATGCTTTCAACGCCAGTTGTACCAGCGTGATGGAATCTTTACCGCCGGAAAATAATAAAGCTGGTCTTTCAAATTGCCCTGCTACTTCACGGAAGATATGAATAGCTTCCGATTCCAGATGATCCAAATAATCTAAACTATACTTACTCATATTTCTCTTTTCAGAATTCAGTTAATAAATTATTTATGAATATGCAGACCGCATTCTTTTTTAGCTGCGTCTTCCCACCACCAGCGGCCGGCTCTGAAATCTTCTCCAGGCCTTATTGCGCGTGTACAAGGGGCGCATCCTATGCTTACAAATCCGCGGTCGTGCAGCGGATTGTATGGCACATTATTATCGTCGATGTATTTTTTTACCTGTTCGGTTGTCCAGTGCAGAATGGGATTGTATTTGATGATCTGGTTGGTTTCGTCCCACTCAATTATGCTGAGATCGTGGCGATCGGGTGAGTGCTCGGCCCGTAAACCGGTGATCCAGATCGCATTCCCGGCCAACGCTCTTTTCAGCGGTTCTACCTTGCGAATAAAGCAGCATTGCTTGCGATTTTCAACCGATTCGTAAAATGCATTGGGACCTTTTTCTGTAACAAAGGTTTCCAGCAATTTATAATCGGGGTAGTAGGCGGTTATGTTGGCGTGGTATTTTTCGTTTGTATTGTTCCAAACAGAATAGGTTTCTGCGAACAACCTTCCGGTATCTAAAGTAAAAATGCTAACCGGTAATTGGTTGTGCAGGATCTCGTGGGCAATTACCTGGTCTTCATAGCTGAAACTGCTACTGAATGTTACCTGACCGGGGAACTGTTCTGTAAGGAATTTGATAAACTCAGCAACAGATAGTCTATCTGATTGGTGGGTTAAATCTGTCAAGCGTGACTTTAGCGTTGAGCTCATATTCTTTTATCATTCATTCATTCGAAAATCTGGAACCTGGAAACATAGTGCGATTGGACTAACAAGTAGAAAACTGAGTATCAACAGCAACAACAGTATTTGTTACAACAGGAGATGTACATTAAATGTATGGCGTGGGAACGAAACATAATAAGTCTACTCAGTTTGTAGATCAAAGATAATACATCACAACTGATATCAAAAATTTTTTCTACCAAACGAGTGGACTAACTGGTGCTTTTAACAAACCAGCCACAAACAATTGTTTGTATGTGAATGCAAAACCAAATTAGCTTTTAATTGTTAAATGAGCACTTATTAAACATGAAAAATAAGGCTAATGACTGTTTGCTCTAGCTTTGTACCCGGTTGAGTACCAGGTGGCCTGACAGCCGCCGTTCAACTTGTCAGCTTTTTTACCTAGCAATGCCTGTTATACTTCTAAAGACCCCAAATTAGACATTTTATGCCAGGCCGACTGCCTGTATAGCAGGCTCAAAATGCTTGTTTTTGAGGATATTAGGTCAAAATGGCTGATTTTTGATATAGCACGGTATTTGGTTTCCTAAAAAACTTATATTGCCAACTCAAATAATAGAAAAGTACTATGAATCTTGGAAAAGAATTTGAAAAATACGCGGTACACCACAGAGGTATTTCAAGCAATACCCTGGACAGTTACCAAAAGCATTCAGTTACGAATCTCACTCCTAATATTATTGAAGAACGTCCGATGAATATTGCTGTCATGGACGTTTACAGCCGGTTGATGATGGACCGCATCATTTTCATGGGCTACCCCATTAATGACGAAGTGGCAAATATCGTAACGGCCCAGATGTTGTTCCTGGAAAGCACCGATCGCACGCGCGACATCCAGATGTACATCAACTCCCCCGGCGGAAACGTATATTCTGGTTTGGGCGTGTATGATACCATGAACTACATCACACCCGATGTAAGTACCATTTGCATTGGTATGGCTGCTTCCATGGCTGCTGTATTATTGTGCGCCGGTACACAGGGAAAACGCACGGCCTTAAAACACAGCCGCGTGATGTTGCACCAACCCAGCGGCGCCATTGGCGGCCAGGGCAGTGATATCGAGATCACTGTACAGGAGATCAAAAAGATCAAAAAGAACCTGTACGATGCCATCTCCACCCACACTGGTAAAACGGTTAAACAGGTTGAAAAGGATTGCGATCGCGACTACTGGTTAACTTCTGAAGAAGCCAAGGAATATGGCCTTGTTGATGAAGTATTGCTGATCAATCCACGTAAAGAGAAAAAAGACTAAGCACCTTCGACTGCGCTCAGGGTGTAGCCTGATCCTTCGATCCCCGACTACGCTCAGGATGATCAGGATCATTGTAGAATTCAAATAATCGAATTTCAAATAAAAAATATCATGCAGATATATTCAAATCATTTATTTAAGCCATTTCGCATGGACGATGAAGACGAACCAAAAGAAAACGGCAAGGAAGAAAAAAATGCTGACTTTGGTATGCTGGCCAAGAAAATGGAGAAGTTCTTTTTTGAACAAAGAGCGGTATACCTGTGGGGTGTTGTAGAAGATAAAACAGCAAGAGAAGTTGTAACCAAATTGTTACTGCTCGATGCTGACAAACCTGGTGAGGACATTAAATTCTTCATCAACAGTCCCGGTGGCGTAGTTACCAGCGGTATGGTTATTTACGATACCCTGCGTATGTTGAAAAGCCCGGTTAGCACCATTTGTATGGGCTTGGCTGCCTCTATGGGTTCTATCCTGTTGAGCGCCGGCGCCAAAGGCAAACGCTACATTTACCCCCATGGTGAAGTGATGATCCACCAACCAAGCCTGGGCGGATATATGCAGGGCGTAAGCGCTGACCTGGAAATTCAGGCCAAACAAATTAAAAAGACCAAAGAGATCGGCGCCCGCATTCTGGCCGAAAACTGTGGTAAGAAATTTGAACAGGTAATGAAAGACTTTGATCGCGACTATTGGATGGATGCCAAAGAAGCAATTGAATATGGCATTGTAGATCAGCAAGTTGATAAGTTATAAGTACATATAAACCTGTAAAAGTCCCAAATTCCGTATACTAATTTTCTACAAAAGGAGTTTGGGATTTTTTATTGGGATTTGGATTAGCATTTAGATACCTTTGTAAGCGATTTTATACAAACATGGCTAAAACAACATTACACTGTTCTTTTTGTGGACGCAGCCGCGATGAAGTAAAGATTCTTATTGCCGGGCAGGAAGGACATATTTGTGAGAATTGCGTTGAGCATGCACGCGAGATCATTGAACAGGAACTGATGATCCGCCATGAAAGTACCCCGCCTTCCACTTCCTTCAAACTGAACGTAAAGAAACCTGTTGAGGTTAAACGCTTTCTGGATGAATATGTGATCGGTCAGGACGATGCTAAAAAAGTATTAGCAGTAGCCGTTTACAATCACTATAAACGCCTTCAACAAAAACCTGCTGAAAACGAAGTAGATATCGAAAAAAGCAACATCGTAATGGTGGGTGAAACCGGTACGGGTAAAACCCTGCTGGCAAAAACCATTGCCCGCCTGCTGAATGTGCCTTTCGCTATCGTTGATGCTACGGTGTTCACAGAGGCCGGTTATGTGGGTGAGGACGTAGAAAGCATTTTGACCCGCCTGCTGCAGGTTTGTAATTATGACGTAGCCGCTGCCGAAAGAGGCATCGTTTATATAGACGAAATTGATAAAATTGCCCGTAAAGGCGACAACCCTTCCATCACCCGCGATGTGAGTGGTGAAGGTGTACAACAGGGTTTGCTGAAACTGCTGGAAGGTACCGACGTACTGGTTCCCCCTCAAGGCGGCCGTAAACACCCTGAACAAAAACTGATCAAGATCAATACCCAGAACATCCTGTTCATTTGTGGTGGCGCTTTTGACGGTATTGATAAAGTGATCGCCCGCCGGGTAAACACCAACGCTATTGGTTTTAATGTAAACAAAGAGCTGCAGGAGCACATGAAAAAGAACCTGCTGCAATACATTAATGCTACCGATTTAAAATCATTTGGTTTGATCCCTGAGTTACTGGGCCGTTTACCGGTAGTTACTCACCTGAACCCACTCGATAAAGCAACGCTTCGTTCTATTTTAACAGAACCGAAGAATGCATTGATAAAACAATACAAGCGTTTGTTTGAACTGGAAAACATTCAACTGACCATCGATAATGATGTGCTCGATTTCATGGTTGATAAAGCGATGGAATACAAACTGGGCGCCCGTGGCTTGCGCAGCATATGCGAAAGCATTTTAACCGACGCCATGTTTGAACTGCCTTCGAGCAAACAAACAGTTTTCCATGTGAACCTGGAGTACGCGCAAAAGAACTTCGACAAGAGCAAGATGAGCATGTTGAAAGTTGCCTAGTCGAAAGAATCAGATAAGATATTAATAAAAAAACGTCAGCCATAAAACTGACGTTTTTTATTTCCGTAATTTTCTCAAAATATTTGTTATGCAGGAACTGGTAAACAAGTTAATGGCTGAAGGTTTAACAGAGCAACAAGCTTATAAAGCCATCGAGATCATCAAGAATTTTGCAAAAGATAAATTCCCCATTTTTGGCGGCGCTATTGATAAGCTGTTCGACAAGTATGGTCCCAAGGATGATGAGGATGATATAATGCCTTAATCCATTGTTGCATCTCATAACAAATCAATCATCAGCTTTCCCGCTTACAGGCTGTTAAATAAAAAATCCTCCCGCATAAAGCCGGGAGGATCCTGTCATGACAAGCAACCGAGAGCAGTAATTCTCACTTTAAGCTCGTAACACTTCACGGGCTATAACAATCTTCTGAATTTCAGATGTGCCTTCGCCAATGGTGCATAATTTACTATCGCGATAATATTTTTCAACGGGGAAATCTTTCGTATAACCATATCCGCCAAAGATCTGCACGGCATCGGTAGCTACTTTCACAGCCACTTCGCTGGCGAAATATTTTGCCATGGCCGATTCTTTGCTCATAGGTTCGCCGCGCATTTTTAAATCACATGCCTGCAGCGTCAGCAGCTCGGCAGCGGCAATTTCTGTTGCCATATCGGCCAGTTTAAATGAAATACCCTGAAAGTTGGCAATGGCCTGATCGAACTGGTGGCGTTCTTTTGCGTATTGTATAGAAGCTTCGTAAGCTCCTTTGGCAATGCCCAGCGACAGGGCGGCAATTGAAATACGGCCGCCATCCAACACCTTCAATGATTGTTTAAACCCATCGCCAAAATTCCCCAGGCGGTTAGCATCAGGAATGCGGCAATTATCGAAGATCATTTCAGCGGTTTCACTGGCGCGCATGCCCAGCTTGTTTTCTTTTTTACCACCGCTAAACCCCGGTGTGGTTCGCTCCACTACAAAGGCGGTAGCGTTGTTCTTTGCACGAGGTTCACCGGTACGGGCAATTACAACGGCCACATCAGCGCTCTTTCCGTGGGTGATCCAGCATTTGGTGCCATTCAACACCCAGTGATCGCCATCTTTTATGGCCACTGTTTTCATATTGGCTGCATCACTTCCAGTATTGGGTTCCGTTAAACCCCAGGCGCCCAACCATTCGCCGGTGGCCAGTTTGGGCAGATACTTTTGCTTTTGTTCTTCGTTACCAAAACTCAACATATGGCCAGTGCAAAGCGAGTTGTGTGCAGCCAGGCTTAACCCAATGGAACCACATACTTTGGCAACTTCCTGTATAATGGCTACATATTCATAATAAGTTAAGCCGGCGCCACCATATTTTTCAGGTACCAGTACACCCATTAGGCCCAGTTTACCCATTTCTTTAAAAAGATGCATGGGAAACTCCTGGGTTTCATCCCACTTCATTACATAAGGCTTAATATGTTGTTGAGCAAAATCGCGGGTTGATTGAGCAACCTGATCTGTAAGCTCAGAGGTTTGAAAGTTCATACTTAAATTTACCTGAATTAACTCGTATTCAATCGCTAAAGGCCACTGCAATATAGGAGGATTTTTTCACAAAACTAACATCCGTTAGCGTACTTTTTTTAAACTTAACATTCGCCTCCTACTCCACTATAATATAAGCCGCCAGTTTTTGATATAACTCAGGAGTTATCAATGCAATCTGTTGCAGCTCTTCGCGGCTGTGGAACAGTCCGTGCTGCTGACGGTATTGCACAATGGCATTGGCAATATTCCAACGAATATAGGGATGCTGTTTCAGGGTATTCGCATCGGCTGTATTGATATTGAGCTTTTGCAAAACAACGGCACTACATTGCAACCGGGGTTGTATTAATTGAAAGGTAGAATCGGGCAATCCGAAGGTTTCCCCTACCTGCTGTACCGAATAAAACCCACCCAGCTTTTCCCTGAAATTCACAATGCGGCTGGCCAGCTTGCTGCCGATGCCTGGTAATGCAATAAACGCGGCTGTATCGGCCTGGTTAATGTCAATGATCGCAGGCGGAGCTTTTACATATTTAACCGGCGGCTTGGGGGGTGGGTATAATCGCGGGGGTGTTGCAATTCTTATATAAGGCATCAAACGGTCGAAATCTTCCTTCCTTAAACTATACATTTTTTGCAGGTCGGCAGCATTTCTGAATTGTCCCCCCCTGGATAGATAATGTTGTATAGTATGCGTAGTACGTTCGTTAATGCCCAGCTTCTTCCAGCCGGTTGCATCCAGCGTATTGGGGTCAAAGGGAAATAAGGTAGCCTTTACCGGCTCCTCCTCCTTCTTTGGTGCATAATATACATTGTTGTAAGCCGGTCGCCTTTCCTTTTGCGTAAAAGCCTGTTCAGGCGGCGCCTTTTGTAGTTGCATCACTTCTACGCGTACTTCTTCACTAAAAGTGGCTGTTTTAAAAAACTGCGGGAGGGTGATACAAATGGCAATCAATGCCAGGAGTACATAAATGCCGGTGCGTTCTTTCCTGGTGAAAGAGAAATAATCTTTCCAGTTGTTTTCCATAATCAAGATTGAGCGGAGTCAATATTTTTTATTTCGGGCTACTACTAATTATTGCCTTACACTCAATTCCTCAAAAAACACTTACTTTTTTCTTCCTAAATATAAGTATTTGAAACAATATACGTTACACATATAGCCTTATCTATACCCTAAAAAATTACCCGATGAAAATGCAACAACTTCAGTATACCGATAAGGCCTGGAAAATATATATGCACGCGGAAGAATTTGACCGTATGCAATGCCAGTTGGTGTTGGCTTTTGGCCCACCTTCCATCATTACCGATACTGCCGTTTTTAATTATCTGGAAAGAAGCTATCCCGAGGCCCATATTATTTTAACCTCGGCCTCCGGTGAGATCATTCTTCCTGATCTTTATCTAAGTAGTGTAGTAGTTACCGCTTTTCAATTCGATAAAACAATTATTCACTGTGCCGAAACAAATATCAGCAAACACACTACCAGCTACGATGCAGGTCATTGCCTGATGCAACAATTGCAGCAAAGCGATCTGTACACCTCCTATATCATGGCCGATAGCACCGGAGTGAATGGCAGCGAATTGCTGGCCGGTTTTAATAAACTGAATACACAAGCCATTCCGGTCACCGGTGGTTTAACCGGAACCCGATGCAATTTCTCGAAGGCGTTTGTAGGATTAAACCAGGCGCCGGCCAATGGGGCTATTGTGGCCATTGGGTTTTATGGTAATCAATTACTATTAAATCCAGGTTCGTTTGTTGGGTGGAATGAATATGGCCCCGTTCAAACCATTACCGCATTTAAAGAAATGTAGTTGATGAGTTGACGAGTTGATCAGTTAACCAGTTGACCAGTTGACGAGGAAGAAAAGTTGATATTGTTGATAAGGTTGACAGGGTTGATAAAGGAGGTAGGAAGATTGAAAAATTATTAGGTTGAGTAATAGCGCGAGGTTGGTTGGGGGAGGCTCGATTGCCGCGTCGCGGTCTTTGCCTTCTGCCCTTTGCCCTTTGCCTCGCTCTTTCATGGCGCGTCAACTACACTTTAATTACTAATCCATCATAAGCAAAACTCACCCCATTCGGTAACTCCGCTTCCACATCGGCATGCTTACCCATTTGGTGACTGAGGTGAGTGAGGTAACATTGGGGCACTTGTAGCTTTTTAGCCACTTCTATACTTTCGCTTAACGAAAAATGGGAGATGTGTTTTTCTTTTCGCAGCGCATTCAACACTAATACATCGCTTCCCTTTATCTTTTCCAATTCACTGTCATCAATGCGGCTGGCGTCGGTGATATAAGTGAAGTGGCCAAAGCGAAAACCCAGCACCGGCATTTTTAAATGCCAGACCATAATGGGCGTTACCGGAATATCTCCCACTTCAAAAGTTTCCAGCCCGATCGTGTTCAATTTTATTTCAGGTAAGCCGGGGTATTTTGACTCATAAAAAGCATAAGGAAATTCGCGGATGATCACCTCCTGCGTGGCATCGCTGGCAAACACCTGCATGGGTTGCTGCTGAAAGAAGTTAAAAGCCCGTACATCGTCGAGGCCGGCTACATGGTCTTTATGGGAATGCGTAAAAACAATAGCATCCAGGTGCTTTACATTAGCCCGCAACATCTGGTAGCGAAAGTCGGGACCAGAATCAACAACCAGCGTTGTTTTTTCTGATTGCACCATTATTCCGGAGCGAAGCCGTTTGTCTTTTTTATCGGTTGAAGTGCAAACCGGACAATCACAGGCGATCATGGGTACACCGGAACTGGTACCGGTCCCTAAAAACGTAATGGTTAATGAAGGATAACTCACGCGGTAAAAATACGAAGGAAGAACGAAGTAGGAAGTAAGAAGTATGAGATACGGTTTAGAAGTAGGAAATTAAAGCTGCAGTTATCGTGAAACGTCAAACGTGAAACGTGAGAGACCCTATCAACCTCCCACTTTTCCCTTTAACCTCCTTCTTCCTCGTTAACTCGTCAACTGGTTAACTCGTCAACTCTAATCGCTTATTTCTGATTTTCAGCCTGTTCAGCCTGTATCACAGCATGTCTTTCCAGCACATCGTTATAGGTTCTGCGTACCTCAGGCGAAAACTCATCAGGATTAACCTGAAGTTGCGGAACCAGATCGATCAACGTGCTTATGCGGCCCTCGAGCTGCAGGAATTTATTTAAAACAACTACTTTCTTTTGTTCTAAAATGCAGTATCCACTCTGAAAATTACCCCGTTCGTAACGTAGCACATATTCAGCCTCATTGAGAATCGCCTCTATCTTATCTAATGTCGCTTGCGTAAATTTCATAGTCTGGATGTAGATGACTTAATGAATGATTGACAAAATTAATATTCACAATTTTAGTGCTGGAAATAGATACCCTTTACTTTTCCACACAAAACATTGAAAACAACCGTTTCTCGCCTTAAAAAGCCAGAAAAAGACCTTTTTTAACCATAAAAGCGAGTTTTCTTATCGAATTTCCGCCTGATTACCGCCTTTCATTTCTGCCTTTTGCCCTATGCCTTTATTTATTTGTCATCTTAATTACCGGCACAATCATCTCTTCTAAACTAACGCCGCCATGCTGAAAAGTGTTGCGGTAATAGTTCACATAATAATTGTAATTGTTGGGGTAACACAGGTACATATCTTCCCGGGCAAAAATGTATGAGGAGTTTACTGTAGGCACCGGCAGACCCGCCTCTTTAGGATCGCGGAAAGCCAGTACTTCCTTGGGTTCATAATTAAGATTGCGGCCATGTTTATACCGCAGGTTGGTAGTGGTTTGTTTATCACCAATTACTTTGGCCGGTGTTTTTACCCGCACACTGCCATGGTCGGTGGCCAGAATGAGATTGAGTTTTTTATCAGCTACTTTTTTCAATGCCTGGTGCAGAGGCGAATGCTCGAACCAGCTTTTGGTAACACTTCTGTAGCTGGTTTCATCGCCCGCCAGTTCTTTCAGCACTTCCATTTCGGTACGGGCATGGCTGAGCATATCGACAAAATTGTAAACAATAATATTCAGGTCGTTGCCCATGAGGTTGTGTATATTGTTCACAAGGTCCTGACCCGCCTGGTTGTTGAGGATCTTGGTGTAAGAGAATTTTATATCGTCGCGGCGCTGGCGTTTTAAAAATGACCGGAAGAACTCTTCCTCAAATAAATTCTTTCCGCCTTCTTCATCATCATTCTTCCATTGCTGGGGAAAATTCTTTTCAATTTCAATAGGTAGCAATCCGCTGAAAATGGCGTTGCGCGCGTATTGGGTGGCAGTGGGCAGAATGCTGTAAAAGCTGTCTTCTTCCAGTATGCGAAAACTTTCTGCAAAAATAGGTGCAATAGCCCGCCATTGGTCGAACCGCAGGTTATCGAGAAGTACAAAGAAAGTAGGCGTGCCCTTTTCAATATGCGGCATCACCTTAAATTTTATCAGGTTGTGCGACATCACAGGACCTTCGTCACTTTTTGGATTTACCCAACGTGCATAATTCTTTGAAACAAACTTGAAGAATTCGGTGTTAGCCTCATTCTTTTGGGTTTGAAACACTTCCTGCATTTCAGGACTATCGCTTTTGTCCATCTCCAGCTCCCAGTACACCAGTTTCTTGTAAATGTCCATCCACTCGTTATAATCGGGACTACTGTTCAACGCCATGAATAAATTGCGGAACTGCTGTTGATAAGCCATGGTAGTTTTTTCACCTACCAACCGTTTGTTATCGATGATCTTTTTCAAACTCAACAACACCTGGTTGGGATTCACCGGTTTTATCAGGTAATCGGTGATCTGGCTGCCGATGGCGTCGTCCATCAGGTTTTCCGTTTCATTTTTGGTGATCATCACCACCGGGATCTGTGAATTGATCTCTTTTATCTTCGAAAGGGTTTCCAGGCCGGTAATACCGGGCATGGTTTCATCCAACAACACCACATCGAGGTGGTTTTCTTTTACAAAATCCACCGCATCAAACCCGTTTGTAAGTGCAGTTACTTCGTACCCTTTATTTTGTAAAAACAGTATTTGTGATTGTAAACTTTCAATTTCATCATCTACCCAAAGTATTTTTCCTAATGGCATGTATAGTTCTTTTAATTAAGTTCTAGGTTTTATGTTTTGAATCGGATTCAATCTAACCAAATTTAATTTATCCGGCGGGGCTTTGTACTTTTGCCCGCTGCATTTGGCAGCAATTTTAACAAAAAAGCAAGCAGCGAATGACAAACCGCATCAGGAAGATCATAAATGACCCGGTATATGGGTTTATTACCATCGACGATCCGCTTGTTTTTCAGGTAATCGCCCATCCCTGGTACCAGCGGTTGCGGCGTATTCATCAAATGGCATTTGCGCACCTGGTTTATCCGGGCGCGGTGCATACCCGACTGCATCACTCCCTGGGCGCTTATCACCTTATGTGCAATGCGTTAACCGAGTTGAAGAACAAAGGAGTGGAAATTACTCCTGAAGAAGAGACAGCTGCAAAAATTGCGATCCTGTTACACGATATAGGCCATGGACCATTTTCACATGCCCTGGAAAATGTGCTGATCAGTAATACGCATCATGAAACCATCAGCATTCTGATCATGCGCGTGCTCAATGAACAAATGAAGGGGCAATTGCATAAAGCCATCGACATTTTTACCAATAATTATACCAAGCCCTTTTTACACCAGCTCATCAGCGGCCAGCTCGATGTTGATCGCATGGATTACCTCACCCGCGATAGTTTTTTTACGGGCGTTTCTGAAGGGGTGATCGGGTACGACCGCATTTTAAAAATGCTGGCAGTGAAAGATGGTGATCTGATGGTGGAGGAAAAAGGCATCTACAGCATTGAGAAATTCCTGGTGGCCCGTCGCCTTATGTACTGGCAGGTATATTTGCACAAAACCGTACTGGGCGCCGAAAAAACACTTATAAAGATCATTCAGCGAGCCAAAGAATTGATTCAACAGGGACAAACAGTTCAGGCTGCATCTGCTACCTTTGACTTCTTTTTAAGAAGCGCTACCAGCACTGCATTTATTGAGCAGCAGCTCGACAAATTCTGTATGCTCGATGACTATGATGTGCTGACAACCATTAAAAACTGGATCTTTCACCCTGACACGGTTTTAAGTACGTTGTGCCATTGTTTAATAGATCGCCGTTTACTAAAAGTTAAATTACAGGCTGAAACTTTTAATCAGGACTGGATTAAAACACAACGGAATAACATTTGCCATCAATTAAAGATAAATGAGGGCGATTGCGATTATTTTATTTACACCGGCGAAATAGAAAATACAACCTACGACCCCAGTGAAGAACGTATAAATATTTTATTTAAGAACGGAACGGTCACTGATATATCAAAAGTTGATAATGCATTGATCCATCAGGCATTAGCAAGCCCTGTGAAAAAATATTACATTTGTTATTACAATTGTTAAACAGTTAATAAGTCGATCTGTTAGACCTTTTATCACTAAAGATCCAAACATATTATACTTTTTTCAATATGCAGTAGCTTTTCACGTTTTAGTAATTTCGATTTATAAAAGTTTGAAATATTCGACTTATCTGACATAACGATTATTCTATGCAATTTACCGCAGCTCAAATAGCTATGATCATCAATGGCAAAGTGGAAGGAAATCCTGAAACTTTGGTGCATTCTTTTGGAAAAATTGAAGAAGCGCAAGCCGGCCAGCTTTCTTTTTTGGCCAATCCTAAATACGAAGAATACCTGTATCGCACGAGTGCTTCGCTGGTTATCATCAATGCCTCACAGGAGTTGAAGGAACCCGTGAACGCAACGCTGATCAGAGTAGCCGATGCTTATTCTGCGTTTGCTACCCTGCTTACCAAATACCAGGAAATGGCTACCCAAAAATTATCGGGTATCCAGGAACCTGCTTATATCAGTAAGTCGGCCAAATATGGTCAACAGGTATATATCGGCGCTTTTTCTTACCTCGGTGAGAACGTAGTGCTGGGGAACAATGTGAAAATATTCCCGAACGTATTCCTGGGCGACAATGTAAAGATCAACGACAATACCATTGTTCACCCCGGGGTAAAAATTTACCACGATTGTGTTATTGGAAAGAATGTAACCATTCATGCCGGTACAGTAGTGGGTAGTGATGGTTTTGGTTTTGCGCCTCAGGCAGATGGCAGCTTTAAGAAGGTGCCGCAAATTGGTAATGTAGTAGTGGAAGATTTTGTAGAGATTGGCGCTAATGCCACCATCGACCGCGCCACCATCGGTTCAACCATAATAAAATCAGGCGCCAAGCTCGATAACCTGATCCAGGTAGCCCATAACGTAGAAGTTGGTAACAACACCGTTATCGCAGCACAGGCTGGTGTAAGCGGTAGTACCAAGATTGGTAACAATGTTATGATCGGCGGACAGGCCGGCATTGTTGGCCATATTCAAATTGCTGATGGCAGCAGAATCAATGCACAAAGTGGCGTGAGCAAATCAATAAAAACACCTAACGCAGCCGTAACCGGTAGTCCGGCGTTTGAATATACCAGCGCCTTACGCAGCCAGGCTGTGAGCCGCAAACTGCCCGAGCTGGAGAAGAGAATTGCAGAGTTGGAGCAATTGGTGAAGCAATTGCTTACTGAAAAGATAAGTTGAAAAGTTGACGAATTAACAAGGTAACACGTTGAAATATAAATAAATGGATTGACGGTTAAAAAACCATCAATCCATTTTTGTTTTGCAGGAAGGCAGTGTCGATGTTAAAACGTTCGTTGTCATGAGTTGAGAAAACACTTATACGGATTGAGAAAAATTAACGAGGTCATCTTCAGTACCTTTTCGTCTGAGTGGATTCCCTATCTTTGCGCATTCTTTTACAAAACCAAAGGATGAACAACAACTTTAATCCAGATAAGCAACATACCCTGCAATCAGCTGTGAGTATTTCTGGTACCGGTTTACATACAGGAGTAAATGTGGATATGACCCTGAAACCAGCCCATCCAGGCTTTGGTTTTCAGTTTCAACGCATTGACCTGCCCGGACAACCAGTGATCAAGGCTGATTGTGACCTGGTTACCGATACTTCCCGTGGTACCACACTGCAGGAAGGCGATACAAAGGTTTGTACGGTTGAGCATATTCTGGCTGCCTTGGTGGGCATGGGCATTGATAACTGTCTGATTGAGCTGAATGGTCCTGAAATTCCGATCGCCGATGGTAGTTCTGCCCCTTTTGTAGAAATCATTGAAGAAGCAGGGGTATTGGAGCAGGATGCGGCCAAGGTATGGTACAGCATCGATACCAATATTACTCATTACGATGAATTGAAAAAGGTTGAAATGACAGCCCTGCCTGCTACGGATTATAAAATAACCACCCTCATTGATTTTAATAGCCCTGTACTGGGCACCCAGCATGCCGGTTTAAAAACCATGCGGGATTTCAAGGAAGAAATTGCACCCTGTCGAACTTTCTGCTTCCTGCATGAACTGGAAATGTTGTTGCAACATAATCTTATCAAAGGCGGTGATGTAAACAACGCCATTGTGATTGTTGACAAGCCTGTGACGCCTGAAGTAATGGAACGGCTGGCAAAAGTTTTCAACAAGAAAAACATTGAGGTTAAGAATGAAGGGTACCTCAATAACCTGGAACTGCGTTTCCCCAATGAACCTGCCCGCCATAAAACATTGGATGTGGTAGGCGACCTGGCCCTGATCGGTTACCCTATCAAGGCGCATATCATTGCCAACCGCCCCGGGCATAGCACAAATGTTGATTTTGCCCGCAAGATCAAACAGTATATAAAAAAAAATAAACATGTAAAGGATGTGCCGGTGTACGATCCCAATTTGCCGCCGGTATACAGCCTGCAGCAGATCGAAAAAACGTTGCCGCACCGCTATCCTTTCCTGATGGTGGATAAAATTATCGAACTTACTGACAAGCATATAGTTGGTATCAAAAATGTGACCTATAACGAGCAATTTTTTACGGGTCACTTTCCTGGTAATCCCGTGATGCCCGGAGTACTGCAGGTAGAGGCGCTTGCCCAAACAGGGGGTATTCTTTGTATTAACTCCCTGCCACCCGGAGAATATGATACCTACTTTTTGAAAATCGATAATTGTAAATTCAAGCAAAAAGTGGTACCCGGAGATACTATGATCCTGAAAATGGAGTTAATCTCCCCAATACGGCGTGGTATTTGCGAAATGCGGGGAACGGTGTACGTAGGTAATAAAATTGCCACAGAAGCAGATCTGATGGCCCAGGTAGTAAAACGATAAATTATTGGTTTTTATACCTAAAAATGAAATTCAGGCAATAAAATTTATAGAACAATAGGGGAAAATTGAATGAGTTTTGTCCTATTTTAGCAGATTAATTAATATCAAACGTCAATCCATCCATAAACAGAATTTAGGTGACAATCACCAACAAAATCCCACCGGGGATGGGATGTCTGTTACGCCTATGAGTGAATATCCTGCTACAACCCTTAAGAATGTAAATAAAATGATTCATCCGCACACATATATACACCCTAACGCCAAGCTGGCCACCAATGTGAAGATTGATCCTTTTACGGTTATTCACCAGAACGTGGAGATTGGCGAAGGAACCTGGATTGGCAGTAACGTCACTATCATGGAAGGCGCCCGCATCGGCAAAAATTGCCGAATTTTCCCCGGAGCTGTAATTTCTGCTATGCCGCAGGATTTGAAATTCGAAGGCGAAGAAACCCTCACTGAAATTGGTGATAATACCACCATTCGTGAGTTTGTGACCATTCACCGGGGTACCAAAGACAGGTGGAAAACAAAGGTGGGCAAAAATTGCATGATCATGGCGTATAGCCACATAGCCCACGATTGTATCATTGGCAGCAATGTTATCCTGAGTAATAACTCACAGGTAGCTGGTCACGTAGTTCTGGGCGATTGGGCCATTTTAGGTGGCATGTGCGCGGTTCACCAGTTTACCAAGGTTGGTCAGCACGCCTTTGTAAGCGGTGGTTCACTGGTAGGCAAAGATATTCCTCCTTATATTAAAGCCGGCCGTCAGCCATTGAGCTATGCCGGGGTAAACTCAGTTGGTTTAAAAAGACGTGGTTTCACTATCGATAAGATCAATCATATCCTCGATATCTATCGCGTTATTTACAACAAAGGTTTTAATACCAGCCAGGCTCTCGAATACCTGGAAGAAGAGTTTTCCGCATCCGACGAGCGCGATGAAATTGTAACCTTTATTCGCGAAAGCGGCCGCGGTATCATTAAACGCTATTCAAAAAATAGTGTGGATGAAGATATCGCTGATTAATGCCGGCAAACGCTTTAACCGCGACTGGATCTTCCGGGAATTAAATCAGGAATTTATTTCAGGCACTGCCTATGCTATTACCGGTCCCAATGGGTCCGGTAAATCTACTTTATTACAGGCCATCGGCGGCGCCATCATAATGAGTGAGGGAAGCGCTAAATACACAATTGGCAATACAAACGTTCCGGAGAAAGAGATTGAGGTTGATAAAGCATTTCAGTATATTTCAATTGCGGCGCCTTATCTGGAGCTCATAGAGGAAATGACGCTCCTGGAAATGCTGGAGTTTCATTCGCAGTTCAAACCCCTACTTTCCAATACCACCATTCCTGATATTATCTCCACTATTGGCTTAAAGACGGCTGCCAACAAACAGATCCGGTTCTATTCAAGTGGAATGAAACAACGAGTAAAGCTGGCACAGGCTATTTTTAGTGATGTGCCCTGCGTTTTGCTCGACGAGCCCTGTACCAACCTCGATGCAGTGGGGATTGAATTATATCATCAGTTGATCCGCGACTACGGTAATAACCGGTTAATCATTGTCAGTTCCAACGATCCTCAGGAGTATTCTTTTTGTAAAGAGATGCTTAGTATTACAGACTATAAGAAGGTAAGAATATAATCAAATTCGACTGATTTTATCTCTTCTGTACGTATGCATGATTACCAATTCCCAAATGCGCTTTGTCTTTCGGGTAGAAATAAAACGCCCTACGCATGGTAGAACCATTATTAAAACGCAGCTCAATGGAATAGCCATTCAGGGTATAAGCGCCGGCTTCATCTTTTTTAGAATAAGCAGAAGCAGGAATACTATAATCAGTATAATTGGTCCCTACAGCTACACCGGTCAATGCAAACCGGCCAACGTTATTAAACAGAATGTCTTTGGAAGAAACCGTTACTACATTTCCACCCATGGTTGAATTACCTGCGCCTGCCATGCTGCTGAAAGCGCCTTCAATTTTTTCATTGCCGGCCGCCGGTCTTGCCCAGAACCAGTTCTTCTCCCATCGCTCGGTCTTATTTCTTCCGGGCCAGGTAACCACAATGGTGCTGCCACTTATTCGCCAGGTGCCCCACCTTTTAGGATCACGCTGTTTCGACAGGGCGATATCAAACTCATACGGACTTACCACGGGGTTATTGTACAAGCTGCCATCGTTCAATAAAAGATAAGGGGTATACTCGCTTGTAACAGCGCCTCCTACCCCATAACTATATTCCAGGTTTAATACTATTCCTTTTATTTCGGTTGCTTTCAAGCCCCGTACGGAACGGCTTGTGTTATCGGCATTGGCAATAACATTGCGGGGTACAGGTGTTTTATCCATAACGGTGGGGGCTACCGGCTGTGGTAAAGCATTGGTTTTTGCTACCTCCGTTTGCCCGCTACCTTCAAATGCACCTTCCTGTTTGGCCAGTTTGCCAAAATGCATAGCGGCCGATTTCATACAATTGGTGTAGTAGGTAATATCGGGTGAGCTAAACAGCTTTGCCAGGCGGTATTGCTGGTTACTGGTGCGGTAGGCCATATAGGCCACGTACCATACTTTGCCATTTCTGTCAGTGATTTTGCCCGAATACGAAGAGAGAGTGCTGTAACTGATATTCTTCTTGTCTTTACTCTTGCTTTTTGACTCCGTAAAGCCTGAAAGCCGCATATTCTTGTCAATAGAGCCGGTAAACCAGTCATCAAAGCTTTTTCCGTCGACCTTTTCGAGCGGCATTATTTCGTAAGTGAACTCTTTATTTTCATCGCTGAAAACAGCAGTAGGGCTAAAAAGGTAGCGTCCTTTATTTTCTTCCATCTTCCAGCCTAACATCGGCTGAACAGTTTGAGCGAGCGTAGCGGGAATGCCCAAACCCATGATCAGGACGATAACCAGGAGCATATTTTTCATAAGTAGGCTATTTACAGGCTTTGGAAGTCAATTTTCGGGCCACAGAAAAAAAAAGACGGTTTGCAGGGCCTAAAACTTCTAACATGTTCAAAACTTTTCCAAATCAGCCTTATAACCATGCATATGCGCCTGTAAATAACGCACACCAGCTGGCAATTCCATAAAGCAGAAAAGGGTCCCGACTTCAGTCAGGACCCTTTTCTGTAGATTCCTTTTCAGGAAATATCGTTTAGTTGCCGGTTATGCCTTCAACAGCTGCCTGTTTAGGGGCATACACAGAGTTGCCTATGCCAAAATGGGTGCTGCCCTGCAGGTAGAAATAGAACATGCGGCGAATAACGGTACCGTTATTAAAATGCAGTTCCATTGAATAATCATTAAGGGAATAGGTTCCGGCCTCGTTAAATTTTTTGTATTCAGAAGAAGGCACCGTGGCGCCATCGCCGCCGGTTAAAGTAAACTGGCCATCTTTATTGAAGAAGATGAACTTGGAAGTATAAGCTTTATCGCTACTTTTTACATTGCCATTCTCTGCACCATTTACAGTCATGAATGAACCTTCCAGTTTTTCATCTTTTTGAGAAGGCGTAGCCCAGAACCAGTTCTTGAACCATTTTTCTGTTTCGTTGGTGGCAGTCCACTCAACCTGGAATGAACCGTTCCTCAACTTCCAGGTTCCCCATTTTTTGGGATCCTTTTGTTTTGATGCTGCTACATCCAGGCTATAGGGGCTAATCACAGGTTCGCTGTAAATTGAACCATCATTCAACACCAGGTAAGGTTTGTAAATACGCACCATTTTACCATCTGCGTTGGTGTTATACTCAAGATGGATGAGGATACCATTTATTTCCTGTGTTTTCAACCCTTTTTCAGGGATGGCTTCACTTTGAGCAGTGCTGGGGGTTCTGTTTTCCTGTTTGCCATGTCCGTTATTGTTTCTGGCAAATTTACCAGAGGCTGAAGCGGTAGCATCCAGTCTGTTCAGGTTACCAAAATGTTCGGCAACAGGACGCATGTTGTTTGCATAATATTTCACATCGGGTGAACACATTATACGCGCCATGCGGGTGTCGCCCTCTCCCACCTGATAAGCAACATAGGTTACATACCAGGCTTTACCTTTTTTATCAGTTACCTCAGTAGAGAGGGAAATAATAGTTTGATTGGTGGTAATATTCTTTTTGCTGGTGGCGGGGATAGTAAAACCAGCTGTTGTTACATCTTTATCAATGGCACCACTAAACCATTGTTCAATTGGCTGCCCTTCATTTTTTGCAATGGGCATAATTTCATAAATGAATTCCTTGCCTTCAACGCTGGCAGTTTTTGCAGGTTTCAAAGTGTAGCTGCCGCTTTTTTCATCCAGATCCCAACCAGAAATAGGTGGGATAGTTACTTGCGCAAAAGAGGTAGTTTTACTAACCAAGATAGTTAGTACTATCAACAAATAGGGCCTTGTCTTCATAACAGGTATTTGAGTCCAATTAGCAACTTTTAGGCCATAGAAAACGTGTAAAACGTCCTTTTATTACGAATAGCAACGTTTTCTTCTTAAGAGGCCTGCAATTGTTAATTGGGGGAATTCACAAAAGTAATCCGAAACTCCGTAAAGTCAAATGACTGGCGCTTTATTAAAAGAAATAAAATACTATTTAATGTCGCGCCTACATTTTACATGCTGGTATACATTATCGCATATATGCATAAAAATATTGTTACAACAGGATAAAAAATATTTTTCAATCCCATGCAACCAATTAGCGCTGGCTTGCAATCAGCAAATTAAGATCGGTATACTTTAGATCGAAGCGTTGACTTAAGTGGAAGTTAGTGAGCGCGCCTTTGAATAGATAAATACCACTGCGCAGGTGGACTTTGTGCCATACGAGGTTTTCAAAACCACCTTCCTCGCCTGCTTCCAGCAACAAAGGCATCAATACATTACTGATACCTTGTGACGCAGTACGTGCAAAGCCTGATGGTATATTAGGTACACAATAGTGAATAACGCCGTACTTCATAAAGATCGGTTGTTCATGACTGGTTATCTCTGACGTTTCAAAACAACCACCCCGGTCGATACTAACATCAATGATTACACTACCGGGTCGCATATTGCTTACCATTTCTTCACTAACCACAACAGGCGTGCGGCCGCTTTGCGAACCCAGGGCCCCAACGGCCACTTCGCAGGTCTTTAATTGTTTGGCCAGAATACGGGGCTCTATTACAGAAGTCCACATACGTTGACCGATATTATTCTGTAACCGTTTTAACCGGTACACACTATTGTCGAATACTTTTACCGATGCACCCAGGGCCAGTGCAGCACGGGCCGCAAATTCACCCACAATACCGGCTCCCAGGATAATTACCTTGGTTGGCGGAATACCCGAAATGCCACCCAGCAACACCCCTTTGCCATGGTTGGCCGAACCGAGGTATTGGGCCGCAATAAGCATCACTGCACTTCCGGCTATTTCGCTCATGCTGCGAACAATGGGTAAACTATCGCTATCGTCCTTTAAATTTTCGAATGAGATGGCAGTAATGCGCTTTTCCATCATCTTCTGCAGAAATTCAGCCTTCATGGCCGACAAATGGATGGGGGAAATGATCACCTGGTTCTGCTGCAGATGCGGCAGGTCTTCTTCTACTACGGGGGCGCTTTTTACCAGAATTGGCGCTTTATACACCTGTGCTTTTTCATATACGATCTTAGCACCGGCCTCGCTATAATCGCGGTCGCGAAAATGGGCGGCCTCCCCGGCATTGTGTTCAATTACTACATTATGCCCGTTGCTCACCAATACGCCCACTGCGTCGGGGGTCAGCGCAATACGGTTTTCCTGAAACGCAGTTTCTTTAGGTATACCAATATGCAACTCCGACCCTTTGGGTTTTATATCCAGAGTTTCCTGAAGCGTTTCGTAACTAAAAGAAGTGCTGATGATCGGCTTTTGCTGGGACATGTAGCAGTAAATGATTTTACCCCCATTATCGGGGCCACAAGTTACAAATTAAATCGGAAGTCGGATGGCCGAACCAGCGGTCAGGCCCCTGAAATATGGATGATTCTCGTATGTGGGTCCATCACCTGAATTTCTACCCTTGCGGTATCCTCGGGAAAAATGCCTTCAGCCCGGGCCGGCCATTCTACCAGACAAATATCCCCGGAATACAGGCAATCTTCCACCCCGGCCCGCACAGCCTCATCCTCATCTTTCAACCGGTACAGGTCTATATGAAAAACCCGCCCGCCGGGATATTTATATTCATTTATGATGGAAAAAGTAGGGCTCCCCACTGTACTTGTTACCCCTTTTTCATCGCACAGGGCGTGAATAAGGGTGGTTTTGCCAGCGCCCATATCGCCATAAAAGGCAATCACCTTACGCCCATCAATAAGTTCCCAGAATGTATGGGCCGTTTGCCGGATGTTATCTAATGTACATTGCAGCTGCATAAAGACACAAAGATAATGGCCATGGGGCGGAACGACAGATTTAAGTTAAAATTGCAACCGGGTGGACATAATATTACCAATATGCCGGGAATTAAGGCTATTGAGCGGTAAATTTGCAAATACACTCAACCCCATGGATGAACATGAATAAAGTGAATTGGAAAGTAGATGGCATGACCTGTTCAAATTGCGCGCTGACCGTACAGCAATACCTCACCGCCGAAGGCCTCGAAAACGTGAAGGTAAACCTGATGGGGGGTGAGGTGAGTTTTGACGCAGATGGCAAAAATGAACAACAGATCATCAAAGGCATAGAATCGCTGGGTTATACCGTTCAAAATGACGAAGTGCCCGGTTCCCAAAAGCGCAAGCGACTATTTGCCTCCCACAAACAACGCTTTTTATTCTGCCTGATCTTTACCCTGCCGCTGATGCTGCATATGCTCGATAAGTGGGTACATATTCACTTATTGATGGATCCCTGGGTACAGCTGGGTCTTTGTTTACCTGTTTATATTGTGGGAATGGACTTTTTTGGCCGCAGCGCCATAAAAAGCATTCGTAACCGCATGCCCAATATGAATGTGCTGGTGACTATTGGCGCCACTGCCGCATTTGTATATAGTTTAACCGGCGCCCTCATGAACCTGGGCCCTCAATACCTTTTTTTTGAAACCACCGCTTCCATCATTACCCTGGTGTTCCTGGGTAATTTTCTGGAAGATGCCTCCATACAATCTACCCAGCGGGCCCTGAACAGCCTGGCCAGATCACAAAAAATGATGGCCAATATGATCGCCTTTGATGAAAATCACAAGGAGATCATCTTCCCAATGGAGAATACGCAACTGCGTTCCGGCGAT
>NZ_JBJMLX010000239.1:0-5974 GCF_045805085.1 Niastella sp. | reverse complement strand
AGACAAACCAAAGGTTGACCAGCCATGGGTGCCCACGCAGATCACCGCATCGTTATCGATAGCGCGAATGAAGGGGATCATCTGGTCTGCATAAGACTTGATCTTTGCCCAGGTAGCGCCTGAGTTGGGTTCATTACAGATGTCGTAAATGATGTTGTTCTTGTTCTTGTGCTGATTGGCAATAGCCGAGAAGAATGTTTTTGCTCTCGACAGGTTATAGTTGGGATCGCCGGGCGTCAGCTGATGCCAGTCAACCAGTGCATACATGCCCCGTTCCGTGGCTTCCTCGATCAGGCGGTTCACCTGTGCCGTAAAACCGGCGGGATCAGTTTCATAACCATCTTCCTGAACATACATTGAAATGCGCAATACATCAGCGCCCCAGTCGTAGGCCAGTGCATCGAGCGAGGCTTCGGTTAAACAACTTCCCCAACCGTACCATTGAATACCATGGGTACTCATGCCACGCAGTTGAATGGGATTGCCATACTGGTTACATAATTTGGTGCCGATCACGCGCAACTGTCCATTCTTCTGGACCGGCGTTTGCGCCCGGGTGTTTTTTGCGGATGCTAATAGTAAGCACACGCTCCATAAAATAAGGTTTGTAACTTTCTTCATTCGGGTGTTTATTTAGGTTAACAATAAAGCTGGTTGACCAGTTAACCAGTTGACCGGTTAACGAGTTAACAAGTTGGCAGGTCGATAGGGTTGATAGACGATTATTCCTTTATTATTTGCTTCATCGCACTCTTTCCGTTATGCTTCAGTTTTATCCAATACATTCCCGCGGGCAGTTGTTTCGCATCGAATGGAACGCGATGGATGCCGGCTTTCATGGCACCATTCATCAGCAGGGCTACCTGCCGGCCCATTACATCAAATACACTCAGTTGAACCTGACTATCTTTCTCTATATTGAATGTGATGGTGTTGGCTGCATGAAAAGGATTGGGATAACTATTGAGCGTTTCTTTTATGGCAGCGGCTTCTTCTTCCATTACGCGCGCTGTTAATGAGGAACTGGTTTGCACGTGCACTTCGGTATAACTATTCCAGGCGTTTACACTGTTGCCATGTCCCACAATGCGAACATATTTTGCAGAAGTAGCGGCAATGGTAAATGTTTCCAGGTTCAGGCTGGTGCCGCTGCTTACCAGGTTGGATGCTTTTGTGCTCCAGCTGGCGCCATCGGTACTGGTTAAGATATCAAAAGTAGAACTGCGGGTATTACCACTATAAAAAGCGATCTGCACCCCGGTAATTGTAGTAGTACTGTTCAGGCAGAACTGGATCCATTGCCCGTCGCCACTGGCCGACCAGCGGGTGTTGAGGTCATTATCTAACACATTCGCCGGTACATTGCCATCATCGCTGCTGGCCACAACAGGCAAACACGCTGCCGGATCGGAACCATTGGCGCCAACCATCGATGTGGTCAGTATTTGCGCGATCACCGGCGCAGTTGATACTTCATCAGCGCCAATATCCTTTGTTCCGCTACGGCTTTGTCCGTCCATATCAACAGTAACATCCGTATACGTTCCTGTGGCTGCATTGATGGCCGGACTACCCGATTGCAAATGGAAAGTGCCGGTTGCATCGCGGGCCAGCAAAGGATTTACCACCGTATACCCACTCGATGGCATGGAACCGCCGCCATTGGCCTGGTACACGATGTTGTTCGACCACACAGCACCTGTATAGGGACCAGCAATAGAAGCCGCCGGGCCACCGCCCTGTATAATGTTGTTGGCAAACGTAGTAGCAGTAGCGCCTAACCCGTTTGTACGACCGGACTGTACATAGTTAGTGGTATTATTTACCAGGGTATTGAAAACGATCACACACCGATCGGGCCGGTCGTGCACGGTTAAAGCATCGCCATTGGCCACTTCCCCATCCCCATTACCAATATTGATGGCCGGGTCACAGTTTTCGAAGTGATTACTGAAGATGAGGTGATCGTCGCCAAAGATGCGGATGCCGGGTGTATTGATAAAGTAATTACCATACACGATACTGTGATTCCCATGCCGCAGGGTGAATTGCGCCGGGCAATTGCGAATGGTATTATACCGAACCGTAACCGCGCTCGACTTAACAGAGATCAATTCATTTTCGCCCTCACATTGTTCAAAAAGATTATACTCAACAATACTGTTGCTTGAAGAAAGACTGTACCCGCTTAAACCAAACTGGAGTGTTTCTGCACCATTACCTGTTTGAGGCTGCTGATCTAAAAAATAGTTGTGATGAATGTGCAGGCGTTGTGCGATCTGGCTACCTGTTCCCCGTACGGCAATAAAACGGCCGAGTGCATCCTTATGTTGAAAGGTGTTATAATCTACTTCATGATCGTTGCCATTCAGCAACAGGTCTTCCCCTTCACCGGGAGTTTGAAAAAGATTGCGCGTCCAGCGGCAAAAGCTGGTGCCACTGGCCATAGTAGCCTGCGAAGCATTGAAAGTGAACTTGAAGCCTTTAATAATAATGTACTTTGCCGGGCTCACGATATTAATACCAGCCGTACCATTTATTTCAGCGCCGCCTATTGATTGCGCCTGAATGGTAATGGGCGCCGCAGCGGTTCCCTGTTTGCTGATAGTAATATCTGTACTGGCTGTATAAATGCCGTTGGCCAGGATGATGATATCACCCGGCGCTGCATTATTGATAGCAGTTTGCAAAGCCGATAAAGAAGAAACATTTACAGTAGCGGCATGAAGCGCCGGTACTGCGCATAGCAATACAAGTAATAAATAAATTAAGGTTTTCATTGTTTTGATTGTTTAAGGCCATCGCACAGACGTATGACAATCCCTGGCAGGCATTGACCTACCTGTTTGATGACAGGAATGAATAGTTAAGAGGAGGCTATACTATTCCTGCATATCCTTTTAACAATGTTGAAGAAGAAGGTAAAATTTGCAACTGCCGCAAGATGCCGCATAAATCACACCGCAATTACAAATGGGGAAAACTAAAAGGAGTAGCAGGAAAAAAGATAGTACTGGTTTACGTTAGTAACAGGAGTATATGTTACCCATATACCAGGTGATGGTTGTTTTTTTCATTTGACAGCATTTTGGTTTAATCGTTATGGTATATGAAGTAACTATATTTTGACTGTTATTATTTCCCGGTTATTATCAGGTAAATAAACAATCTTACCACAAATAGGATTTTACCATAATATCGCCACAGGATCACGGGCAGCAGCAAACACCTAAGGAGCCTGCGCTGAATATAATTCTATGCTTCCACTTTTCGACATGGTGCTGCTAAGCAGAAAGCTTTGTTCTTTTTTACCGTATAAGATGCGCACATAGGCGGTATTGGGCGGAAAGGTTCCAAGACTTTCGGCATAGATCACCAACCGGTTGGGATAACCGGGATACAAGGGTATTTTTATAATGTAAGGCTTTTCTTTTAAACACAGTTTGGGTACTATCAACTGTCCATTATAATACACGCTGATGGTATCGCCATCGACAATGCCATTATCCATAAAGCGGATCTCGGCGGAATCGGCGTTTACGACGTACCGGGTGGCCTGCGATACCGCCCTGCCGGCAAAGTAATCGCGGCCTACCATTGAATCCTTGTATACAGGTTTTACAAAATTAAAACTGGTGCCGGCGGTTTTAGTAGTGAATTGGCGCGGCGTAATATCCGGATCATACAAAAAAGCTGGTTTATACACCAGTGACCCGATGTTTTTGCTATAGCGGGCTACAATATTACAAAGCGTATCACATCTTCTTTCCCCCTGTAATACCACACTGTCCCCCTGCTTTTCAAAGTTGTACTTCATGCTGTCGCATAAATTACAATGCTTGGCCCAGGTGTAACGACCGGGTGGGTCTTTAAAATACAGCACTTCCTTTAATTTGGTCATGATGTAATGGTCATAGATGCGACCGGTAATGCGGGTATGTAAACGTACGGTAGTATCAGAAGGAAGAATGCATTGCACCACCCCTTCAAACTGCGCCCCATTCATTTTGGTGATCTGCAGCCGGGTATCGAAGGTTTTGGTGAGTTTACTTTTCTCGCCAAAATACACGCCTTTCCAGGTGCCTTTTAACCATTGATTATCCTGACCAAGGCCAGGTAAAACCGATAGCACCCCAACCAGGAATGACACTACAACCAGTATATATTTATTCATTATTTGTACAGTTGAACTGTACGGTCCAGGGCGGGTAAGCAGGCAATTTAAACCCAAAAAACAACCCGGCAAAACGGAAAATGCAAAAAAAACCCCGACAATATCGTCGGGGACCTTTTCCTCTTAAACATGTAGTATTGCGGATAGAACAAAACCAGGGTCAATTATGCCACGGTTAAAATGGCCTCATGCTGCTTATACAACACTTTCGAAAACAATTCCTCATCCAACAGGTCATTTACCGATTTTATAATGAAATCCGGGGTATAGCCAAACTGGTCGAGGTCTGACTCCTGCGTAACGCCCGACAGCGTTAAGACTGTTGTAAAGCCCATAGAACCGGCGCCCAGGATGTCGGTGCCCATAGTATCGCCGATCATAATGGTTTCGTCGGTTGACAGTTGTAACAGCTTACGGGCCATACGCATCATTACCGGACTAGGCTTACCCACACTAAATGCCTGCTTGCCGGTAGCAAATTCAAGCATGGCGACAAACGCGCCACAACCAGCCCGGTATTTTCCATTTCCTACAGGGCAATTGGGATCAAGGTTGGTAGCTATCAACTTCGATCCGTTCATGATCATGTTAATCGCTTTATCAACCGATTCCAGCATAATGGTACGGCCTTCACCGATGATCACATAATCAGGATGATCGTCAACAATGGAATAACCTACATTATGTAATTCAGTCAACAAACCACCTTCACCAATTACATAGGCTGTGCCGTGTTCTTTACGGGAAGCCAGGTAACGCGCGGTTGCCATACCACAGGTAAATATATCTTCGTCGGTTACATTAAAACCCAATTTGCGCAATTTGTAGCTCACGTCGCGGGGTGTACGCTGACTGTTATTCGTCAGGAATAAAAAAGGATAGCCTTTTTCACGCAAAGAGTTGATAAACTCCACTGCGCCGGGAATAGGTTCACTGCCTCTGTAAATAACCCCATCCATGTCGATAAGAAAGCCCTTTTGTGCCATAGGTTAAATTTTTAGATTTAAAAATTGCTGCTTTTTCAAATGACAACCATCCTTCGGCTCTGTTCAGGATGTGGGCAAACGCCAAAATGAAATATTTTAAGCTGGCAAGAATTATTATCGGCGGCAAGAATTTGGCAAGGAGTGATTCAGAAAAAGTGTGCAGAGTGCTTAGGCAAGTATTGTTATAAAACGAGCAGTCGCTGTGTTTATTGTATAAAGCAAATATACAGGTTATGAGTATATAATAAGTTAATCGAACATTAAGTTATTGAGGTCAATGGTGAATGGGCAATGGTGAATATGGCTCGTTTATATGATGCAGGTAATGTTTTGAGTGACTTTATCGTTATTAAGAGGCGTGTATTATTACATGGGGCAATTTGAAAAAAAAGTTACTTTTTGGGCAAAAGGCCCTCCTACGCTAAAGCTTCGGCGGGCGAAGCAGAGAAATTAAAAACGAAAAACAGAGAAATTAAAAAGTCGAGCCCTCGACTTCGCTCACGGTCTCTTTAACCTGTCAACTCCGTCAACACTATCAACTTTTATTCCTGGTCAACTGATCAACTGGTTAACTGATCAACTGGTTAACTGGTCAACTTGTTAACCTGTTAACTTGTCAACTTGTTAACTTGTCAACTTGTCAACTCCATCAACCCGCTACTTAAGCACCATCATTCTCCTCTAAATCCTTCAGCGCCTTATTAAACCGATACAACACCTCCACATACTTCTCCAACACGGGTAATAATAACCAGCCGGTGGCCTTACCATCAACCAGCATAAAATAATATTGTACGGCGCGTTTGATATCTTT
>NZ_JBJMLX010000238.1:0-9653 GCF_045805085.1 Niastella sp. | reverse complement strand
GCGGTCACGTTGCCAACCCTACCTATAAAGAGGTATGTACCGGCAATACCGGCCATGCAGAAGTAATACAGGTGGTGTACGATCCTAAAAAGATCACGTACGATGAGCTGCTGGAGGTTTTCTGGAAAACCCACGACCCTACCACGCTCAACAGACAAGGCGCTGATGTAGGTACGCAATACCGTAGTGTGATATTTTATCACAACAACGAACAAAAAGAAAAAGCCGTTAAATACAAAGCTGAGCTGGATAAAAGCGGCGCTTTTAATGATCCTATTGTAACGGAGATCTCTCCTTACACTCAGTTTTACGCCGCCGAAAATTACCACCAGGATTACTATGAACAGAATGGGAATGAACCTTATTGTAACATTGTTATCAGACCGAAGGTGGAGAAGTTTCAGAAGGTGTTTAAGAGTAAGTTGAAGCATTAGTTGATCAGTTGACCAGTTAACCAGTTAACCAGTTAACCAGTTGACCAGTATGTTGATAATGGTAATATAGTTAACAAGTTAAAATGTTGACGAGTTAATACATTATAAAAAAGGCGAGTCTCCTATTAATCGGGGGCTCGGCTTTTTAACTGATCAACTGTCAACTGGTCAACTATTTCCCAATATAAGTCCTTCTCAACTCAAGTAAATTAAGGCCATCTGGTTTAAAACCATGTACGTAAGGATGAACTAAACGAACCACTTCATCATAAAACAACGGTACTACCGGCGCATCATCCATCACCATTTGATCCATTTGCTGGTAAAGTTTATAACGCAGGCTATCGTTTTCGGTTACCATTGCCACATCGTACAGAGAATCAAACTTCGGATTGTTATAACGGGTATAGTTGGGCGGAGCCGGATTACCACCATAAAATACGCTCAGGTAATTTTCTGCTTCCGGAAAATCGGCGATCCAGCTGCCACGAAAGAACAAAGCTTCCGATTTGGCCGTTTGTTCCAGCAACAAACTCTTGGGTATTACTTCTATCTGAACTTTTATTCCAACCTCTTCCAACTGCCGCGCAATAAAACCCGCCATATCACTGTAAATAGGAATGGTCAACAGCTTTATCACGGGCAGGCCTTCCCCATCGGGAAAACCGGCCGATCTCAATAACTCCCGGGCTTTAACCGGGTTGTATGAATAGCCTTTCACCGCACTGCTGTCAAAGGAAGGTAAACCGGCCGGAATAAACCCGCTTTCTGCCGGTATCCCTTTGGAATTATACAGGTACATGATCATCTTGCGCCGGTCGAACCCATAATTAATGGCCTGCCGCACCGCTTTTAACCGCAGGGGCGAGTTGGTCACCAGCGGATTGGCGGTATCCATCAAAAAACCCAGGTAATCCGTGTTTAAATAAGAATGTTTGGAGAGAATGATCTTACCCTGCCAATCTTTACGCAGTTGTCCTTTTTTGGTAAGGATCTCATCCTTGAATGAAGGATCAATATCATTGATAAAATCCAGTTCTCCCTGTTGAAATAACAGGAATTCCGTGGCCTTGCTATCGAAAAACGTGATCTTGACGCCATCGAGGTATGGCAGGCGGGCGCCGGTACTGTCATGTTCAAAGTAATTTTCATTCTTCTGCAATATCATGGCCTGCCCTTCTTCCCAGGCCTTGAATTTGAACGGACCGGTACCACAGGGATGGCTGCGAAAATCAGCCCCGTATTTGGTGACCACTTCCTTTGGCACAACGGAGCAATATTGCATACTTAATAAGCCCAGAATGGGCGTGAAAGGACTTTTTAAAGTAAGCTGAAAGGTAGAATCGTCCAGCGCCTTAAAACTGTTCTTATCTTCGACACGATCGTTGAAGATCCAGGCGCCGCTGCTGGCCGTAGCCGGGTCAATAATGCGGCTAAAGCTGTAGGCCACATCAAAAGCCGTCAACAGGCGGCCTTTACCCTTGGGAAAAGCATCGTTATCATGAAAGAAAACGCCGGGGCGTAAATGAAACGTATACACCTTGCGGTCA
Organism: Niastella sp.; assembly: GCF_045805085.1. Lineage (NCBI taxonomy): Bacteria > Pseudomonadati > Bacteroidota > Chitinophagia > Chitinophagales > Chitinophagaceae > Niastella > Niastella sp. Next base: position 7,669 of record NZ_JBJMLX010000238.1, on the reverse strand, counting down.
GCCGATACATCCCAGCGATAGGCCAGTGAAGGAACGATCTGCAGGGCATCGTTGGTTTCAACCAGGGTATTGTACAACTGATGAACCACCCAGATGATGGCCTGGCTTTTGGCAAAAGCCGGGTCAAGGGTGCCAATACCCGTAGTTTCATTGTAATGAAACACGTGTTTATTACCGCTTGTACGGCTACCGCATGAAATAAATAAAATCACACCTGAAAAGACAGTAAAAAATATAACTTTAGCTTTCATATACTATCATCAACTATGAAAATAGGTACTTTTTCATTCCTCATTCTTAATTTATCATTTCTAATTATAGCGTCTTCCTGCGCCGCACAACCGCTGAGTAATAAAAAGCAGTTTACCCGGCAGGATACCCTGCGCGGCACCATCACCCCCGAAAGGGCCTGGTGGAACGTGTTACGGTACGATATCCAGGTTACGCCCGACTACCTGGGCAAAACCATCCAGGGAAAAAACCTGATCACTATACAGGTTTTAAAGCCCGAAACCAAATTACAGCTCGACCTGCAGGAACCAATGATCATAGATAGTATTTTTTTAATTGCACAAACCGGCAATGCCAGCAAAACAAACCTCACATTTCAGAAAGATGGCAATGCCTGGTTTGTGACCATGCCTGCTTTAACCGCCCATGCCACCCCTGTACTGGAGGTGAATTACCATGGCAAACCCCGGGAAGCCATTCGCCCACCATGGGATGGCGGCTGGATCTGGACCAAAGACAAACAGGGCCGCCCCTGGATGAGCGTGGCCTGTCAGGGACTGGGCGCCAGTGTTTGGTATCCCTGTAAAGACCATCAGAGCGATGAACCCGATAAAGGTGCCAGCTTAAGCATCACGGTGCCCGATACGCTGGTAGCAGTGGCCAATGGCCGCCTGCAGTCAAAAACGCCTAATAACAACGGTACCACCACCTATACCTGGGCGGTTAAGAACCCCATCAACAATTACAACATTGTTCCCTACATTGGTAAATATGTAACCTGGCACGAGAACTATGCCGGTGAAAAGGGTAACCTCGATTGCGACTACTGGGTGTTGGATTACGACCTGGAAAAAGCGAAAAAGCAATTTACCCAGGCAGATAAAATGCTCAAATGCTTTGAATACTGGTTTGGTCCCTACCCTTTTTATGAAGATGGCTATAAACTGGTAGAAGCGCCGCACCTGGGTATGGAACACCAGAGCGCGGTAGCCTATGGCAACAAGTTTGAGAATGGTTACCTGGGCCGCGACCTTTCAGGCACCGGCTGGGGCACCAAATGGGATTTCATTATTGTACATGAAAGCGGCCACGAATGGTTTGCCAACAGCATTACCTCCAACGATATTGCCGACATGTGGGTGCATGAAGGGTTTACCAATTATTCCGAAACCCTGTTCACCACCTGCGAATATGGGGTGGAGGCCGGAAACGAATATGTCATCGGCACCCGCGCGGGCATCAAGAACGACATTCCCATTATTGGTCAATATGGCGTAAACCAGGAAGGCAGCGGCGATATGTATCCCAAATCAGGCAACATGCTGCACACCATCAGGCAGATCATCAACAACGACTCTGCTTTCCGCAACATCTTACGCGGCCTCAATAAAACCTATTACCATAAAACAGTTACCTCAAAGGAGGTGGAAGCCTACATCAGCCGCCAGGCGAATATTGACTTTTCAAAGGTGTTTGATCAATATCTTCGCACCACCCAGATCCCCGTGCTGGAATATGCCATCAAGGGCAAGGACCTTAAATTCAGGTTCACCAATTGCGTTAAGGGATTTGGTATACCGGTAAAAGTAACATTCGGCAATGATGAAAGATGGATCCGAGCCAATGAAGAATGGACCATTATTTCAGGCACCAATGCCGGCAACTTTACTGTTGACAAGAATTTTTACATCAACACAAAGAAAGTTAACTGGTAACACTAAAACAGAGAACCAAGAACTGAAAAATGAGCATACGGCGGCAAAGTATTATTTCTTCCATATTGGTGTATATAGGAATGGCGTTGGGATTGCTGAATACATACCTGTATGCAAAATGGTTTACCGAAGCAGAATATGGACTAATAGGGTCTTTTCTGGCCTTTGGCACCCTTATGCTCTCCTTTTCAAACCTTGGGATCACCTACTACGTTTTGAAATTCTATCCCTATTACAAGGATAATCTGCCACCCGAAAAAAACGACATGATCACCCTGGCATTGCTGACCAGCCTCGCAGGGTTTCTCTTTGTTGTGATCGGTGGGGTTGTATTCAAAGACTTTGTGATAAGGAAATACTCCACGCACTCACCCGAGTTGGTTCATTATTATTACTGGCTTTTCCCATTTGGCTTTGGCCTCTCCATATATTCTATTTTAGAAGCATTTGCCTGGCAGTTGCGAAAATCGGTGTTCACCACTTTCGTTAAGGAAATATTGTTGCGGGCATTTGCTACTATTTTGATCGTGCTGTTATTCCTTCGATTCATTAAAGACTTTGACCTGTTCATTAAAATATACGCCTTCACGTATATTGGCATTGCAGCATGCCTGGTAGGGTATTTGATCGCCACCCGCCAGTTACATTTTACTTTTACCATAAGCCGCGTAACAAAAAAATTCTCCAGGAAAATAATCAGTGTATGCCTGTTTGTTTGGGGTGGCTTTCTGGTAGTGAATATCTCAAACGTATTTGACACGCTTGTGATTGGCGCCGTAGTAACAAATGGTATGAAGTTCGTGGGTATTTATACACTGGCGCAAAACATGTCGAGCCTGGTGTTTGCCCCGCAACGGGCAATTAGTGCAGCCGCAATAGCGCCTTTGTCGCAGGCCTGGAAGGACAAGGACCTGGATCGCATCAATCGCATTTACCAACGCAGCAGTTTGAACCAACTGATCTTTGGACTGGCCATTTTTCTTTTAATATGGCTCAACTTTACCGATGGGGTACTCACCTTTCATTTAAAACAAGGTTATCTCGATGCCCGCATTATTTTCTTATTCATTGGTCTCACCAAAGTGATTGATATGGGTACTGGATTAAATGCCCAGATCATTGGCACCAGCAATTACTGGAAAGTAGAGTTGCTCAGTGGGGTGGTCTTACTATTGATTACGCTCCCTTTGAATTATTTATTGACCTTACATTTGCAAGAGTTAGGACCCGCTGTTGCCAATCTTTTTGCAATCATCGTATACAATGGCATCCGGTATTTTTTTCTGTTAAAGAAATTCAAATTACAGCCATTTACCCGGCAAACAGTATATTCTCTTTTATTAGCCGCAGCCTGTTACCTCATCTGCTTTTTGCTCTTTAATGCCTACCAGGGATTTGGCTGGCTCGTTCTGCGCAGTGCGGTATTCTGTTTATTATATGCAACAGGGGTGTTGTATCTTAAATTAACCCCCGATGTATTACCTGTTTGGAATACAATTAAAACCCGGTTGAAGCTAAAATAATTCAGCGCTATCTGCTAAAAACTTTCAGCACTATCTGCTAAAAATGTTCAGCACATTGTGAATGCTTTAACATTTCCGCCTTCATTAATTGTCAAACGAACGTTGATAAGTGTCCTTTTAGCACTTATTTCAAAAACCAATGTAATCGTTTGCGTAAATCGACCTCTCGTTTTTACAGATAAACCCCTAGTGCCTATTTATGCTTTAGTCTATTTTCATTTATAACAGCACACCACTTGATGCTTTCACCTCTTTTGCATCGTTACTTTGATTCAGCATTACAGAATGCATGGAGTTCTTGGTCAAGGTATCTGATGAAAGCAGCCAGTCCTTAAGAAAACAGTTGATTCGTAGCACTTAGTTCCGTTTTTAGTTCGTATCCCTTTGAACTCTTTTCGATTTGCTCATATCATTAAAAAATCCAGTTATGAAAAGCTTGTCAATTTTTCAACAACCGGCACCAGTATTCACCCAAACAAGTACCTCAACATCCGTAACCCCCGTACCCCTGCACAAATTGGTCGATCAGCTCATGCACAGCTTCATTCCGCTGGCCGTAACCCAACACAGTTTTATCATCAACAGCGTAGATGAAAGTTTTCAATTAAATGCCGATGAGCAGGTACTCGCTTTTATCGTAGGCAACCTCCTGAACAATGCGATCGTTAGTTCGCACGACGCCTGTGTTCGTATTGAAGCGGTTAAAAAATCCCAGGGCGTGCAGATCATCGTGCGGAACAGCGGAGCAAATTTTTACAGCACCGTAGCACATGGTTTTTCCCAGGTTGTAGCAGCCGCCCGCAGTATGGGTGGAAATATCAATATCTACAATCAAAAACACGAAGGAACAGTTATTACCCTCTCTGTGGCCGCTTAAATAAGGCAGAGGCAGAAGGGAGAGAAGAAAGCGGTAGTAAAAACATGACAAGGTTCAATATATAAGAGAATCCAATATCCTTATGTTGAACCTTTTTTAATTTCTTCCAATCCGGCGCCAGTATCTTAAGAACCCAATAACCAATAACTTAAAAACCCGGAAAACGTTAATCCCGGTACCCGGAAAACTTTTTTTAGAACTCTCAATAACTTAATAGCCTGCAAATCCAAGAACCTGCAACTTTGAACAAAGAACCCAATAACTTAATAACTTAAAAACCTGTAACTCGAAGCTCTAAAATGCAGGTTTTAAACTGAGACCACCTAATTAACAACTCTTCCTCCGCAAACAAACCTGGCTTTATAGTAATCTTCACCCAAGTCACTGATTATTACCCCACTGCTGGTAGCAGCATGTATAAATTTATTATTGCACAGGTAAACGCCTACATGGGTAATACCGGCTTTGGCGCCCTTGGTTTTAAAGAACACCAGGTCGCCCTGGGCTAATTTCTTCTTTTTAATGTGTTTGCTTTTATCATACATTTCCGCGGAGTTGCGGGTAAGGTCCAAATCGTAGTACGAAGCCATAAACGCTCTGGTAAATCCACTGCAATCAACCCCATCGCGCGTATCGCCGCCATATTTGTATTTGGCGCCATACCAGCTATCGATCAGTTCCAGCAATTTGCTATCGTTGATCATTTCTACCGGAATATCCAATAAAATGGCATATTTGAATTGTAAAGGGGCGCTTAGCTCAATCCCGATCACCTTGCGGTTTTTCAGTTCGGCGATCTTATTCTCTTCTTCGGGAGTTAATGCGGCCAGTCTGGTGGTAGGACTGGCAACCTTTTTTGTTTTGATGGTAGTTGTTGTAGACCCCCTGGTGGTCTTCTTTTTACTTTTGCCATCCTGAAAAACCTTATAAAGGCCAAACGGATGACGTGCTGATGCTGGTTCAGCATACACCAATAGGGTGGATATAATGATAATCAGATACTTCACAGGCTGGAAATTTTATTGCCATTTAATCACTCAAACCTGTAACAACACGTTTGAACAAGTTACGGCAAGGCCTCAAAAATAGCAAATACATTGCCAGTATGCCATTAAAATTTGGAAAGAATTACACGGCGCCCGCCGAAACCCTGGCGAAGGGGGACTGTGCCCGCCACAACCTTCAGCGAACGCCCCTTGCCCGCCGGAGCCTTGGTGTAGCGGGCTGCGTCCGCCGAAGCCTTGGCGAAGGCGGACCCAAATTAACTTATTCAGGCCGTGTGGATATAAATTCCTCCCAATCACTTTTGATTAAAGAACTTTATACCACAATTTCGTGTTTTATTACATAGAAGCTTTTCATTGATTATGAGACCTTTAACCCAATAAGAGCCTTTGTAATCGCCAATAGCCATTGAAAGCCGAAGGCTTAAAGCCAAAAGCAAAACCTGGTTACAGGCGACCGGCAACCGGTAACTTGTAACCTGAAACCTGGAACAGCAGCTTAAACAACCGAAGCAAGAACTTTAGAACAAATTAACTTTAAATAGATACATGTGTAAATTCTCCCATCTTCATGTTCATACCCAATTCTCGTTGCTCGATGGACAGGCATCCATACAGTCATTGTATAAAAAGGCTGTTAAGGACGGCATGCCCGCTCTTGCTATTACCGACCATGGCAACATGTTCGGCGCTTTTGAATTTGTGGCGGAGGCCTATAAACACAAAAATGAAGATGGCAGCCTGAAGGTAAAACCCGTTGTAGGCTGCGAATTTTATGTAGTGGAAGACCGGCACAGAAAAGTGTTCTCCAAAGAAGTAAAAGATGAACGCTATCACCAGGTACTGCTGGCAAAAAATAAAGTGGGTTACCAGAACCTGGTTAAATTAACCAGCCTGGGTTACATAGAGGGTATGTACAGCAAATACCCCCGTATTGATAAAGGCCTTATTGAAAAATACCGCGAAGGGCTTATCGCTACCACCTGCTGTATCGGCGCCTATGTGCCGCAAACCATTCTGCACGATGGCGAAGAAAAAGCCGAAGCAGAATTCAAATGGTGGCTCGACCTGTTTGGCGAAGATTATTTCATAGAAATACAACGCCACAACCTCAAGGAACAGGAGATCATCAACCAAACGCTGTTGAAGTTTTCCAAAAAGTATAATGTACCTGTTATTGCCACCAACGACAGCCACTATACCGATCAGGACGACTACAACGCCCACGACATCCTTCTGTGTATAAACACCGGTGAAAAGAAAAGCACGCCGGGTTTCGATGATTTTGTAAATGACGATACCAACATAAAAGACCGTCGCTTCAAATTTCCCAATGACCAGTTTTATTTCAAAACCCAGGAGGAAATGAAGAAGCTGTTCAGCGATATTCCCGAATCAATCGATAACACCAATATCATCGTTGACCGGGTGGAAGTGCTGAACCTGAAAAAGGATATTTTATTGCCGGCCTTTCCCCTGCCCAAAGAGTTTCAGGTCACTGATGACAGCAATCTGAATCAGTGGGAATTTCTGAAACACCTTACATACGAAGGCGCCAAAGAACGTTATGGCGATATCACCCCCGAGGTGCAGGAACGGCTCGACTTTGAGCTGTTCACCATCAAAACCATGGGATTTGCCGGTTACTTCCTTATTGTAAGTGATTTCATTAAAGCCGGTCGCGAACGCGGCGTATTCATTGGCCCGGGCCGTGGCTCGGCGGCGGGTAGCGCCGTGGCCTATTGCATTGGCATTACCAATATAGATCCCATTAAATACAACCTGCTGTTTGAGCGCTTTTTGAACCCCGACCGTAAGTCGATGCCGGATATTGATACGGACTTCGACGATGAAGGCCGGCAAAAAGTGATCGATTATGTAGTGGAGAAATATGGTAAAAGCCAGGTAGCCCAGATCGTTACCTATGGCACCATGGCCGCCAAAAGTAGTATTAAGGACGTAGCGCGTGTGCTCGATCTGCCGCTGGTTGAATCGAACGCCATTGCCAAGATGGTACCGGAAAAACCGGGTATCGAGCTCGGCAGGGTATTACATGCACCCTTAACTGCAAAAGAGGGGGAGAAATCGCTGGAAGAAAAAGAAGGCATTGGCCCGGATGAGATCGAGATCATTAAAAAGCTCCGCGAAATATACAATGGGCAGGGAATAAACGCCACCGTACTGCACGAAGCAGAACGGCTGGAAGGTTCCGTTCGTAACACCGGTATCCACGCCGCAGGGATCATCATTGCCCCTTGCGATCTGACCGATCTGATCCCTGTGTCAACCGCCAAGGACTCCAGCTTGTGGGTTACCCAG
>NZ_JBJMLX010000237.1:0-2349 GCF_045805085.1 Niastella sp. | reverse complement strand
TACAGCCAGTTAAAACAACTGGAAGAAGATAAGATGGTGAAAGAGCAGGATCTGGAAAAACGCCAGCGTGATCTGCGGATGTTACAGGAACAACACGAAAGAACCAGGGAACAGATCTTACAAACACAGGGCGAACTGGAAGGTTTACGCCAGAAGTTAGCCGAAGAAGGCAGAAAGCTCGACGCTAAAAAGAACGAGCACGATCTGTTGAAAAGCCTTATCGACTCAATGGAAGGCTATCCTGAAAGTGTGAAGTTCCTGCATAATAATAAGGGCTGGAACCATGCCGCCCCCATTTTATCAGATATTATTTATGTAAAGGAAGAGTTTCGCGCTGCCGTTGAAAACGTGCTGGAACCTTACCTGAACTATTACGTAGTGAACAACCTGCAGGAAGGCTTACAGGCCGTTCACCTGCTGGATAATAACAAAAAAGGAAAGGCAAACTTCTTCCTGCTCGATAAATTAAACGAGCATAAGAACGATAACGGTCATGCACCTGCCAACACCATTGCTGCAATGGATGTAATTGAGGTAGATGCACAATACCGCCAGCTGGCCGAATACTTACTGGGCAATGTATTTATCGCCGAAAGCGATGATGCACTGGCTACCAGCAATGGGTCGGTGGTGCTGGAAAAAACCGGTAAATACGTAAAAGGTAAATTCTCCTTAACCGGTGGTAGCGTTGGTTTGTTTGAAGGCAAAAAGATCGGTCGTGCCAAGAACCTGGAAAAATTACACGAAGAGATAGTATCGCTGGAAGGTGTTGTGCAGGGCCTGAAAGATGGCATTCAACAAAAGCACAACGAGGTGATCGGCTACAACGAGCAGTTGAAAGATACCGTCATCAAACAGACGCAACAGGACATCAATACATTGACCAACCAGGTGTTCTCTCTGGAGAATAAAATGGAAAACCTGCACGGGTCGCAAAGTTCTTCCCAAAACAGACTGGAAGAACTGCAAATGAACCTGGAGGAAACCACTTCTTCTATTTCCGGCACCCGCCAGCAATGGATGGAGCTGGTGAATCAGTTGCAGGAACTGGGCGAACAACTGGCAAGTGTAGAAAATGAATACAAAAGAGCCGAAAGCGAGTATACCAATGCGCAAACGGTGTTCAATGAATACAACCTGCAGTTAACACGTCAAACCAGTAAGATCAACTCATTGACCCAGGAACTACAGTTCAAGAGCAAACAGCTGGTTGAGCTGCAGAATCAGGTGGAAACCAATGCATCGCAGTTAAAGCAAACGTTGGAGAACATTACCGGAAGTTCAGAACAACTGACTACAGCCGAAAATGGGCTGGTTGACATGATGCGCCGCAAAGAAGAAGAAGAGAAAAAGCTGAACGAAGCCGACCAGGCTTATTACAACATGCGTAATGCCCTGGGTGAAAAAGAAAGCGAGCTGCGTCATAAAATAAAAGAAAGAGAGCAAACCGAGCATTTGCTGGCTGAAATAAAAGACAAGCTGAATGAACTGAAACTTCAGCTGGCGGGAATGAAAGAGCGGTTGAATGTGGAGTTCAAGATCAACCTGGATGATATTCTGGATCAACCCCGTACAGGCGAAACGCCTGTAGAGGAGTTGCAGGAGAAAGGCGACCGGATGAAAAAACGGTTGGAGAACCTGGGTGAAGTGAACCCCACCGCCATCGAAGCCTTCACGGAAATGAAGAAACGCTATGAGTTCATTCTGGAGCAAAAGAACGACCTGGTATCGGCCAAAGACAGCCTGTTACAAACCATACAGGAAGTAGAAGCAACCGCCAACCAGCAGTTCCTCGATACCTTCAACAAGGTGCGCGAGAACTTCCAGAAGGTGTTCAAGGCATTGTTCACCGAAGATGATTCGGCTGATATGATCCTGGAGAACCCCGAGAACCTGGCAGAAACCAGCATCGACATTGTGGCCAAGCCTAAAGGTAAACGTCCGTCGTCGATCACGCAGCTGAGTGGTGGTGAGAAAACATTAACGGCGACGGCCCTGTTGTTTGCGATCTACCTGATTAAGCCGGCGCCGTTCTGTATCCTCGATGAGGTGGATGCGCCGCTCGATGATGCCAACGTAGGTAAGTTCACTCAAATGATCCGTAAGTTTAGCCAGGAGAGCCAGTTCATCATTGTAACGCACAACAAGCAAACGATGAGTGCGGTGGATGTGATCTATGGGGTAACCATGCAGGAACCAGGGGTGAGCAAACTCGTTCCGGTTGACTTCCGGAACCTGAATTAACACGAGGTTTAATGATTAGATATAAATAACCCTTCGGTTAGCCGGAGGGTTTTTTGTTTTAGGGTACTCACCGCCGTTTTAAAGAAATAATTCGACATCAGTCGC
>NZ_JBJMLX010000236.1:0-17691 GCF_045805085.1 Niastella sp. | reverse complement strand
TTAACACCATAACCATATAATCTAAACCAGTCATAGTTACCAATACCGGCATTACCATTCACCCCATACGATGTACGTAATTTCAACTGACTGATAAAATCAAGTTGCTCAATAAATTTCTCTTTATCCAGATTCCAGGAAGCACCAACTGACCAAAAGTTACCGTACTTATTGTTGGCGCCAAACCTGGATGATCCATCCCGGCGAAAACTTCCCGACAGAATGTATTTGTCGTCAACATTGATATTCGCCGTTGAGAATTGTGAAACGAATGAATAATCAGACAGGGTAGCGCTGGCAGTAATGGGCGTAGCACCTGCAACGGGCATCGTCAGGGAGTAGCTGGGGGGGAAGCCTTGTGATTGAACAGAATTCTGATAGCCGTTTGACTTCTGAGCCTCATACCCTGCCAGAACATTCAGCGAAATATTATACGCTTTTGACAGTTCTTGCTGGTACTCGAGGGTATTGGTCCAGGTCCTGTTAAAATAACGGGTGTAATAGGAATAAGCCCTGCCCCCTACACTCGCGCCATCGCCATGCGTTGGATTATTATATTGATCTTCCTCGAGCACGTTCAGATCGCCACTTAAACTTGTTTTGAATTTCAGGTTTTCGAGGATCTTATATTCGGCAAACACGTTACTCCTTAACCCTACTTCTCTTAAGAAGCGTTTGTCTATATCCGATAAAGCGATCACATTGTGCAATCCGCCTATTGTACCGCTGGGCAGGTAATAGGAGCCATCAGCATTATACGGACTGTTAGAAGGCACCATAAATATGGATGAGAGCACCGGGTTACCAAAATTACCGCCGCTTAAAGGAGTGCGTTGGTTTGTATAGCCACCGGTCATATTAAAGCCTAATGTAACCCTGTCACTGGCTTTATGAGTGATGCGCACACTTCCACTCGTTCTTTCGAGCTTGGAATTTATAGTAGAACCTTCCTGCATAAAATAACCGCCCGATAAATAAAAAGTGGTTTTTTCGTTACCACCCTCTGCGCTTAGATTGTATTGTCGTTGTTTACCAGTTCTTTTTACGGCTTCATACCAGTTAAAGTCGGTGCCGTTATTCTCACCCTGACCTTTTAATATAGCATCTATATCTGCAGTTGTTCTACCCGCATTAACATATCCTTCCCGGGCAATCTCAAAATATTGCGCAGCATTTAGGGGCTTGTATTTGTCGTTTTCATAAGCAATTTTATTGTCCCCTATCTCTGTATCGAATCTGTACCTTGTTTTTCCGGCCCGTCCTTTTTTGGTGGTAACAATGATCACTCCATTGGCCGCGCGGCTACCATATAATGAACCGGCTGCCGCATCTTTTAACACGGAAACACTTTCAATATCGTTGGGATTCAATGTGCTTAACAGATTGGCGGTAGTAGTGAGGCGCGATACATCACCAGTGTTAATAATAATACCATCAATTACCCATAAAGGCGCATTGCTGGCAGTAATAGAACTCATACCCCTGATGAGGATCGTTTGGTTGGCGCCGGGTGTTCCTGAACTGGCAACAGATTGCAAACCGGGGATCTGTCCCTGTAATATTTTATCAACTGAGGAAAATGGTTTGTTTTCGATATCGGGCGCCTTTATGGTGGCCACCACACCAGTCAACTCTTTCTTTTTCTGAGTACCATAAGCCACAATAACCACTTCGCTCATACTGCCGGTGGTTGCCTTCATTACAGCATTTATTGTTGAAGAAGAGCCCAGGGTGAACTCCTGCGATGTCATTCCCACAGAAGTGATTACTATTACCTTTGCCTCAACGGGAATATTGAGTGAAAAGGTACCATCCTGTTTACTGGTTGTACCAAACGATGTTCCTTTTACGGTTACCGAAGCATTGGGGACCGGGCCTCCATTTTCGTCAGTTACCTTCCCGGTAATTGTTTTTGATTGCGCAAGCAGTTGTCCATACAGGAGTAACATGCCGCATAATAGCATTAGGATTTTTCTCATTTCATTTTATTTTGGTTGTAACAAGTAATTAGGACAGTGGATTTTAAGATCGCGGATCTTAGTTAAACAGAACTTAAATATTTGAAATATGATTATATAAAATAGAACCCAAAAAGAAGTATCCTGCTGTATTAATGTCTCTAAAACATTAATAATGAGCTTAATTAAAATAGATTATATCCTCCACGCGTGAGATCCAGACAATTATGCCTTTCTGGTCTATTTGTACTATAATCCTAAACGTGATTATTCCGCGGTTTTCGCTTGTTGCGTAGGGTTAAGAATACGGAGGTTGCAGAACGGGCGCGGGTACGCCTTTGTAACATTCTCATGTTTGATCATTTTAGTTTGGTTTTATATCTAAGGTCTGATTACAGGACATAAATTAATGATAAGTGCTGCTTTTTACCAATCAATATGCTGGTTTCTTATCATGAAATTCAGATTTCGCATGTATATGATGCTTATTCTTTATATCGCCCTGGATTAAATGCAAATTAAAATAAATTTGAGCTTATTTGATCACTTTGCTGCTTATTGCAGGAGAATATACCAAAAAAAATGAGGCTGCTCCTGGTTAAGGGACAGCCTCATGTTAGAATCTAACATTTTGCCTGGTAAGGCGTCTATTTTTTTATCAGCGTCAACAACAGGGCCGGTAAAAATATCAGGTTGGTCAATGTTGCCAGTACGAGGGTAAGCGAAGTAAGCCAGCCTAACGCCTGTGTGCCGCCGAATCCGCTAAAGCAGAAGATTACAAACCCGGCTATGAGCACCAGTGAAGTATAAATGATACTAATACCGGTCTTGTGAATGGTGTCAATCACCAGTTCCTGTGAGGTCTTTTTATTATTGATCGACATTTCCTGTTTGTAATTCACCAGGAACCTGATGGTTATATCGATGGCAATACCCAACGCTACCGAAAACACCAACACCGTGGAAGGTTTTATGGCAACGCCGGCCCATCCCATTACTCCGGCCGTAATAATCAGCGGAATGATGTTGGGAATGAGCGAACATATTAAAATTTTAAATGACCTGAACAGGTATAACATACAAAGGGCTATAAGCAGGAAAGCCCACAAAATACTTTCCTTTAAACCGTTTATGATGAACGCGCTGCCTTCGAGGAAGGTAACGCTGGTACCGGTAAACTCTACATGGTATTTAGCAGTATCGAATAACTGGCGACTGCGGTCTTCAATGGTGCTGATCAATTCAGGCAAACGTTTGCTGCCCACATCCTTCATATTAACGCTTATGCGCGCCATGCGGCGGTTGCTATCCATAAAGGAAGCTATCACGCGGTTAAAATTGTTCTGTTTGCCATTGCTATCGGTTGAGGCTTTGGCGCTGAGGTATTGCGATAAAAAGAGCAGATCGGCCTCGCTGGGCGCTTTGTAAGCGCTGCTATCGCCATTGTAGTAAGCCTGCCGGGCAAATTTCAATCCTTCTACTATCGAAAGCGGGCGGGCCATTTCAGATTGGGCGGAAATAAACTGCGATAAAGAATCTATGCGGGCGAAGGTTTGCACCGGGTTACGACGCAAGCCCTGTTTCTGTTTGGTATCTACTACAATTTCCAGCGGCATCACCCCTTTGAAATGTTCTTCAAAATATTTCAGGTCTTTATAGATCTTATCAGTTTTTGGCAGGTCGTCTACAATGTAGCCTACCGATTTCAACCGGAACATGCCTGCAACCGATAACAATAATACAATGGCAGTTACGCCGTAAATCAGTTTTTTGTGATTCGATGACCAGCGTTCGAGGCTATCCAGAATAGCCAGCAGCCATTTGTTCTCCAGGTATTTTGTGTGTCGTTTCTTAGGATCTGGCAAAAAGCTCAATACCGCTGGTATAAACATGATGGAAATAAAGAACAATGCCATGATGTTGATACCGGCTACAATTCCAAACTCCTTCAGTACGGCGCTTTTGGTAAGGCCAAACACCGCAAAACCAATAGCGGCGGCAATGTTACAGAACAGGGTTACAACACCCATGCGGCTGATCATGGCGGTTAAGGCCACGCGCTTTCTGCTTTCATTGGTGAAGATCCCGCCATTGATATCGTTATAAGCCGTATGATATTTGTTCAGGAAGTAAATACAGTTGGGAATACCAATTACCACAATCAATGGGGGTATTACGCCGGTGAGCAGCGTGATCTTATACCCAAACCACTGAATGGTGCCCATACACCATATTACGCCAATAATTACCACAGCCAGTGACATGAGGGTGGCGCTCAGGCTGCGGAAAAAGATCAATAAGATTATTGCTGAAAGAATAAGCGAGCCCAGCAGGAACCATTGCATCTCAGAAGCTACTTTGGTAGCCAGATTGGTGCGTATCAATGGCAGGCCGCTGTAATGCATTTCCAGGTTATGCTTTTTACCAAACGCATCGGCGAGGGTAACAATATCAGTAACTACTTTATTTCTTCCTTTTGAATTTAGTACGTCTTTGTTTATTCGAATACCCATCATGTAGGTATGCGATGCAGGATCGAACAACAGGCCCTGGTAAAATGGCAAACTGTAAAAGATGTTGGCCATGCTATCCAGCTCCGGTTGCGTTAGTGTTCTGTTAGGAAAAACCGGTACGGCATTTAATTTTTCATTAGCGGTATCTTTTACCAGATTGGTGGTGGCCGATACGCTTAACACATCTTCAACCGCATTCACCCCTTTTATTTGTTTGGCCATGGCTGCATAATCATTGAACACATCGGCCTGAAACAATTTATCGGTGGTAATACCAATAGCCATTAAGTTGCCATCTTCGCCAAACTGACTGCGAAATGCCTGGTAAGCCTGGTACTTGGGATTGTCGGTTGGAATAGCTCTTGCAAACTCATAGCTCATTTGAACTTTGGAAGCGTGATAGCCCATTAAACCGGTTAATGCCAGTAAGAGGATCAATAACATCCAGCGTGACCGTAAAATGAACCGGGCGATTTTTTCCCACATGTAGAATATAGAATTTACTGCTAAGAATATTATTATTGGCAGCAAAGAAACTCATTTTAACAGGATTAAGGAAGTTTATTTGCCGCTATTAAAAGTCCCTGACGAACTTTTAATTTCAATGAATTAAGAAATTATATTTTTATAATATAGTTTCCTGATTTCAGCTTTCTAGTACGTTTTTTGCTTGTAGTTTAGTATCAGAATGCCTGATATTTTATTAAAAGACGGCTGCCCACACCCTGATTATCCCCCACTTTCCCTTACCATTGCCTTACTATTCTCTTACTATTCCCTTACTATTGTCTTACTATTACTACGGTTCATCCATACTGTATCCATGCTGTATCTATGCTGTATCTATGCTGCATCTACGGCTGAACTACGGCTATGCTATGGCTGATCTATACTGTATCTACGGCTGTAACAGGCCAGAACCTGCTTTTAAGATTGGCCCGCACCTTGTATATTACTAATTCAACCACATATAATTACCTTTGAAAACTATGCTACAACGGATCCTGGCCTTTTATTGCGCAGCGCTCACCATTCCGTTCGTTTCGCTGGCACAATTGCAGCCAATAGGTCAATGGCGAGATCACTTACCCTATCAACAGGTTAACGGTGTTACTTACACCACCGGTAAAGTATGGGCCGCTACTCCCTATAGCTTATTTTCAGTTGATGTGGCCGATAACACCATTGAACGCTGGAGCCGCACCAACGGTTTGGCCGAAACCGGTATCAGCGCTATTGGCGCCGAACCAAATGGGCAGCGCGTAGTGATTGCTTATAATAACAGCAATATTGATGTATTGGTTGAAGACAGGATCATCAATATTAACTCCTTAAAAAATTCAGGTATAGCAGGTGATAAAAGCATAAAAGCAGTATTCATAGATCAGCAGCTGGCTTACCTGGCCACGGGTATTGGTATTGTGGTGATCAATCTTGATAAATACGAAATAAAAGACACCTACATCATCGGAAATGGCGGAACAAAAGTGGCGGTTAATGCCGTTACCAGCAGTGGAAATGTTGTATACGCAGCTACCAGCGAAGGATTGAAGAAAGCCCCCGCCAACGCCAACCTGGCCGATTTCCGCAACTGGCAACTGGTATCGGGCAGCAATGGTTTACCTGCCGGCAATGTACAGGCTCTGGCCTCCCTTCAAAACAATATAGTGGCAGTAAGAAATGATTCATTGTGGTTACAGAATGGCAATACCTGGAGTTTATTGTATCGCGATGGCTGGGCCATTAGAAATTGTACCGTATCAAATAACAAGATCCTCCTCAGCGAAACCAATAACATAACCGGTCGTATAGTAGTACTTACCGCAACCGGAACAACCGAACAAATTATACAGGATGTTCAGCTAACCCAGGCGCCACGGCAGGCAATTATTTATCAAAACGAATACTATATCGCTGATACCATAGCGGGTTTATCAAATTACAGCGGTACGGCATTCAACCGGTTGCTGCCCGATGCGCCGCCCTCAATAGCTACCGGCAGCATGCAGGTGCTGCATAATACGCTCTGGGTTTCAGCAGGTGGCGTAAGCGCTAATTGGGACCCGCTAAATAATAAAAACGGTTTGTTTGCCTTTATGGATAACAACTGGAATTATTATAATAATATGCGCTTTTCAAAACTGGATTCGCTGACCGACCTGGTAGCCGTAGCCGCCGACCCCACCGATGAAAGCGTATGGGCCGGTTCATTTGGCGGCGGGTTGGTAAACATCAAAAAAGATAATTCCATCACCATCTTCAAACAAAACTCTTCTATTCAACCTGCCTATTTTAATTCAAAAAGCTACCGGGTAAGTGGCCTTGCTTTTGATGCAGATAATAATTTATGGGTAGCTAATTACGGTGGATTAAACCCGGTACTTGTAAAAAAGGCAGATGGCAGCTGGCAGTCGTTTATTATTCCTTTTGCCCTGACCGAACAGGCCGTTTCGCAAATAGTGATAGATGATAATAACCAGAAATGGATAGTATTGCCAAAGAACAATGGTCTTGCCTGTTTTAATCATGGCCAAACCATCGACAACCCAGGCGATGACCAATGGAAATTTTTCCGCAGCGGAAAAGGAAACGGCAATCTTCCAGATAATGATGTACGGTGCATTGCGAAAGATAAAAATAACTTTATTTGGGTAGGAACCGCTAAAGGCATTGGCGTTATTCAATGCACACAACAGGCTGTGACCAACAATGGTTGTGAAGCGGTGTTACCTATTGTACAGCAGGATAACTTTGCAGGGTATTTGTTCAGCGATGAACAGGTGCAAACCATTGCAGTGGATGGCGCCGATCGTAAATGGGTAGGCACCCAAAATGGCGTATGGTTGTTAAGTCCGGATGCCAGCAAGATCATTTACCGGTTTACAGAGAGTAACAGTCCGTTGTTGAGCAATGATGTAAAACAAATGGCGATTGATGGCAAAACCGGAGAAGTATTTTTTGCCACTGCCAAAGGCATTTGTTCATTTCGCAGCACGGCCACAGAAACAACAGAAACAAACCCTGAGGTGTTGGTATTTCCTAATCCTGTACCACCGGGTTATACGGGTACCGTTGCCATCAGAGGCATTGCCAATAATGCTATTGTAAAAATCACCGAGCTGAATGGCCGGTTGGTATATCAAACAAAAGCACTCGGCAGCCAGGCTGTCTGGAATGGTAAAGACTATAATGGGCGTAGCATCTCATCAGGCGTTTACCTGGTATTAACAAGCGATGAAGACCATCAACAAAAACTGGTCACTAAAATTGTTTTTATACAAAAATGACACTCCATAATACCAAAGGCATTGTATTACGAACCGTGAAATATGGCGAAACCAGCGTTATCGTCACTATTTTCACTGAGCTGTTCGGCATACAATCGTATATAGTAAATGGAGTGCGTACATCCACCAAAAAAGGAAGTGGCAAAGCCAACCTGTTTCAACCCGGCGCCATCCTTGATCTTACGACCTATCATAACGAATTGCATCATCTGCAACGCCTGCGCGAGTTTAAATGGGGCTATTTATATCAAAATATCTTTTTTGATGTGGTAAAAAATTCCGTGGCTTTGTTCATGGTGGAATTGCTGTCAAAAACACTCAAACAACCGGAGGCGAATCCAGAATTATTTTATTTTGCCGAAGACGCTTTTATGCATCTTGATAAGGCCGAAATTCAGGTGGCAGGCAATTTCCCCTTGTATTTTGCATTGCACCTGGCTTCGTTTTATGGGTTCCGCTTTAGCGATAAGTACACTGATCAAACAACTTATCTCGATTTACAGGAAGGAGAATTTGTACATGAGCATCCGGTTCATCCCCATTTTTTATCATCCCCGTACAGTTATATTACTTCACAACTACTCAAGGTTATGCAGCCGCATGAGTTATCACAGATCAAACTCAACCAGGATACGCGGCGCACATTGCTCCATGCATATCAGACCTATTACGCCTTACATTTTGCAGATTTTGGGATTATGAAGACGTTGCCGGTGCTGCAGGAAGTTCTTGGGTAAATATTGGCCATTGAATTTTTAGTGTTTCTTGTATGAAATAAGAAGCTGTTACAGGTTGCATGTTACAGGGAAAACCACGTAATAACTAATGAACCTGAAACATGGAACCTGGAACTTGCAACTGCCATTAATTATACCAACCGCTCCACTTTAGTAAACTGCTCATCAATAACAAGAACTCCCGGTTTCTTTCCAACTTCAAAACTGCCAATCACCTCATCCAGTTCCAAAGCCCTGGCTCCATTGAGCGTAGCCCATTGCAACAGCTCGCTTTTTTCAAGGTGCGGATAGTGTTGATGGATGGTTTGCAGTTCGGCCAGCACACTCAGTTGGTGGTTCGAGGCCAGGCTATCGGTTCCAACAACAATAGCTGCCTTGTATTCACGCAACAGATCAATATTCGGCAGGGGATTACCGATGTACTCATTTGCATTGGGGCATAAACAGAAGAATAAATTGCCAATGGGCAATGGGCAATGGGCAATATATTCGAGATCTTCCTTGTTAGTATTTGTATTATGAACCAGTATCAGGGATTGGTTGGGAAGAAAGTGTGTAAGATAAGCAGGCAGACTTCCTGTTGACCGGGGCTTATAAAATGAAATATCAATATTCAGCGCCTGGTACAACCGGTGAAAATCGCCGGTGCCTTTTTCAATAAACTCCCGTTCGGCCCCACTCTCCTGGCTATGAATGGCGAGTAAATGATTACCCGGAAAATGAGTGATCATTTGAAACAATGCCGGTGAAACCGAATAGGGGGCATGCGGCACTATGGAATTTGACTCCGAGGGGTTTCGGTACAAGCGGGCAAACTGCTCATATACAGCCCGGGAGGCTTCAAACCGTTGCGCCGCCGTTTGTTCTATAAAACCCATAGTTTCAATGAAATTATGGTACAGCAGCCGGCCTTGCTTTTTCTGTTCAACCGTATTAGGAGTATTACAAATATCTCCCACCGCCACAATACCGTTTTGGAGCATGCTGTTTTCAGCTGCTTCGATAGCTTTTTGAATGATGGCGCCATCAAACCCGCGTTGTTGTATTACCCGCACCAAAAAATCAACCATCCCGGTTTTTTCGGGAATAATACCCTTCATATGGCTCAGTTCCAGGTGGCAATGGCAGTTTACAAACCCCGGGCTCAATATACCACTATAATTGGCTACCCCCTCTCCGGCCTCCGCAGCCGGAACAAGATCAATTATTTCCCCTTCGGTGCTGGTAATTAGCACCGAACCGTTTGAAAACCATTCAGAACCAGTAAATAAATGGTCGGCGGTGAACTTTCTGTAATTCATGTAAGCGCTGAAATAATTAACTTTGCAGGTTTTAATATCAGTCGGAAAAACGGACGGCCCGCTGGTCCGAAAGAAGGGGCAAAATTAAGCACATTTCTTTCTTACAAACTGACCTGCCACCGTTTTGGACTGTAACTGGTAAAATAAGTCAAAATTATGTTAGACAAGCTGGAAGCCATAAAAGCTAAGTTTGAGGACCTTGGGGTTGCGTTAACCAATCCTGAAATTGTAAGCAATAACAGGAAGTTCAGGGCTATGAGCCAGGAATATCGCAGCCTGGAAAAGATCGTGATAGCTTACGAGGAGTATAAAAAAGTATTGGGTGACCTGGACGTATATAAAGAAGCCCTGAACGGCGATGATGCTGAACTGCGTGAACTGGCCAAGGAGGAACTGCCTGCACTGGATGAAAACAAGCTAAAGCTGGAAGCGCACATTCGTCAGTTGCTGATCCCCAAAGATCCGCAGGACGAAAAGAACTGTATCCTGGAAATACGGGCCGGTACCGGTGGCGACGAGGCCAGCCTGTTTGCCGGAGACCTGCTCCGCATGTACCTGCGCTATTGTGAAAAGAAAGGTTGGAAAACAGCCATATTGAGCGAATCGGAAGGTACCGTGGGGGGCTACAAAGAGGTTCAGTTGGAAGTAACCGGTGAAGATGTGTATGGCACCCTGAAATTTGAGAGTGGCGTGCACCGCGTACAACGGGTTCCTGACACCGAAACATCGGGCCGGGTACATACCTCTGCCGCTACAGTGGCTGCCATGCCCGAGGCCGAGGAAGTTGACGTGGAAGTAAAGGATAGTGATGTAAAGATGGAAACTGCCCGAAGTGGTGGTGCGGGTGGTCAGAACGTGAACAAAGTGGAAACCAAAGTTATTTTAACCCACCTTCCTACCGGTATGGTGGTAATGTGTCAAACCGAACGTACCCAGTTAGGGAACCGTGAAAAAGCGATGCAAATGCTGCGTACCAAATTATATGAAGAAGAAGTACGTAAACAGGAAGATGAAATTTCAAGACATAGAAAAAGTCTGGTAAGCTCTGGCGACCGTAGCGCCAAGATAAGAACCTATAACTATCCACAAGGCCGTATAACCGATCATAGAATTGGATTAACCGTTTATAACTTAGACGATGTAATGAATGGCAACGTGCAGGAGTTTATTGATGCATTACAATTTGCTGAAAATGCTGAGAAGTTAGCCAAGCAGGATTAATAATGTAAAGAACACATTCTATAAAAACGTCCTCCCGGTTCAACCAGGGGGACGTTTTTTATTGCCCTGTATTGCTAAATGTTACAGCATACCTTATTTTGCTAAAAGGCTGTAATGCAGCTATAGCAAGTGTTCCACTACCTATTTACCATGAACAGGGAAGTCACAAAATCACCACAATGCAGTATTAAGAAAACTGCATTAATTTTTCATTAATTCGCAGTACACACTACTAGTATAGGACTGGCCGTTATAACGGTTTCCTTTACCGAAATAATAATGAATGAGTTATAAGTTGCTGAAATTAACGTTCGTTTGGTAAGTATGCGGGCTTTTACGTGCTATTGATCGGCACTTTATTTCTGAAAACACGCGAATGTTAACGTTTTACAAAAAGTATTAACAGGTGAATGAAATATTGGAAATACGTAGTTCCTTTGCATTAGAAATTTATCGCGCAAGCTCTTTGTCAATATCAGATGGTTCCTTTTAATCTTACTTTAACGGACCATCTATACTAATGGCATCCGATTTGCGTTATATAATAAAGTTCTTTTTTAACGACTCACACAAAGCAGTCAATTTTCTCATAAGCAGTTAGTTTTGGTTACGGCCCCTGTGTCTACAGGGGCTATTTTTTTGTATATAACTAACTGATTTACAGATTTTCCCCTTCTATTTTACTCTTACAAAAAGGTGATATACAGCAGCCAGGATGGCGCCAGTGGAATCGGCAACAATATCATAGACGTCAAAACTGCGATTTGGAATATAATCCCTTTGTAGAAATTCTAACCCAATACCCAATCCTATACTGAAAAGCGTCAGAAAGACAATAATCGCCTGCCATCTTTGTTTGTCATTGCGACGATAATACAGGTTGAAGGCCCACAGCAAAACAATGCCCCCAAACAAAATGGTATGCACTACTTTATCAATACCTTTTGTAGAAAAGACACCGGTACTGGGGATGGCAGAACCTGGCAGGCACAGTAAAATAATGGTAATAGCTGTCCAGGCAAAAGGAACGATTTTCCAGGTACAAAGTTTTTTAACAAAACGCATCATATAGGGATGAAAGATACTTCAAAAATAGATATGGGTAGTAATGAATGGTGTTAATGAGGGTAAGAAGCTGGCGGACTGTTTCCGTTTCACGACATTAACTACACTTTACCAATAACATACATTGGACCTTTTGGAGTAGGGCTTCCACCCTGCTGTTCGAGCGTGATAGCAAAAAGTTGCGCGCGGGGAATGTTTTTCATTTTAACCATCATATGACCATGGCTCATATCGAGCATTCCGGCATCAACGGGCTGATTGTCTACAATGGCCCATAACTGGTATTGTTTGCCGGTTTCAGGCATCGGCAGGTTGTTTACCATCAGGTAAACATCTTTGGTGCGGGTATCCCATAAAACGGTTGCCGCGCTACCCGGGTCGGGGCTGGCATTATTGGGCACACCCTTACCTTCCATGGTAACCCTGGCCATATAAGGATTCGTTAAACCCTGAATGGTTTGCTCGTAGTTGCTCATGCGGGTTTGCATGGCGTTGTTGTTTTTTGCCAGTTCAGTTTGCGTGGCCAGCAACTGATCGTAGCGCTGACTGTAATCGCGGTATTTATTGAAATAATAAATATTTAAGCCGGCACTACCTACCAGCAATACAATGGCAGCCGCGGCTACATACCGCATAGCCATAGGAACAACCGAGCGCCTGATGGGTCGCATTTGAACCACTGGCGTGCTTCTGCTGGCTTCAGGAACCATTTCTGCCGCTAATTGCCGCAAAATGGTTTCCCGCAATTGTACAGGAGGGGCAACAGCGCCAGCCAGGGCTTGCTGCTCAAGGGAAAGTTCAAATGCATCCCGGGCCGCGCGTACTTCGGCGTGCTGAGTGCACATTTGTTCAAACTGCACCCGTTCCGTCTCTTCAGCGAGCCCTAACACATAGCTTTCCACTATGCCACTTGATATGTATTCCTGTATATTCACTTCAAATATTCCCTTAACTGAATAAGTGCATTCCGGATACGCGTTTTTACCGTACCGAGCGGTATTTTTTCCAGCTCAGCAATCTCTTCGTGCGTATATCCCTTAAAATAAGCCAGTTCAATCAATACGCGTTGCTCCTCTTTTAATTTTTCCAGCACTTTTCGCAATCCGATCGTGTCAACCCCCGGCTGTATTACATCTTTGACCTGTATAGTATCTACGTTGTCCTGAATAGATTGGTTTTTGCGGCTGTTCTGGTAACCCTTCGACCGCAGGGTGTCTATGGAGGCATTCCGGGCAATATTCATCATCCAGGTGAACAGGCGGCCCTTGCTCATGTCGTACTGCTCAATCCTGCGCCAGATATTTACAAAAACCTCCTGTAAGATATCATTGGCCAGCTCCCCATCATTCACTATCTGCAATACAATACTGTACAGGGCCGATGCATAATTATCGTATAAATATGCAAAGGCCTTGTTGTCCCTATTACGCAACAGGGACACCAACTCCTGTTCAGTATATGTGAGTGTTATTCCCAATGTGTTTACCCGGAACGTATGGCGTGTTACAAAAAAAGTGGTCTTAAACCACTTTCAATTTACGTAATACCAGCCGCTCCGGATTCAATTTATTTATCAGGCGCCTACGAGATTGGTATAGGCAGCAGCGTCCATCAGGGCTTTTACATCATCGGGATTGGTTACGGTCATTTTAACCATCCAACCTTCACCATATGGGTCGCTGTTAACTGCTTCTGGAGAATCAGCCAATGCGGGGTTAACCTCGTTAATGGTACCGGAAACAGGCAGATACAGGTCAGACACTGTTTTAACAGCTTCTACTGTACCAAATACAGCTTCAGCCATCAGGGCTTTACCAACTGTTTCTATTTCCACATAAACGATATCACCCAGTTCGCGTTGCGCAAAATCGGTAATACCTATAGTGGCAATGTTGCCTTCCAGTTTAATCCATTCATGATCTTTAGTGTAGCGCAGATTTTCCGGAAAATTCATGTTTTCAATTTTTGTGCTGCAAGATTAAGGAATTTAAGTTAATTAGTTGACCAGTTAACCCGTTAACTTGCGGACCCGCCAACTTATAGCATTTCTTACATCATTGTCTCTTTATAAGGGTAGCCTTTATAATACGCACATCCTCAACCGGGCGGTTACGTTCGCCCACCGGTACGGCAGCTATGCTATCAATTATGTCGATACCCTTTATCACTTCCCCAAACACGGTATATTTTGTGTCGAGCGAAGGTGAACCACCAATGGTTTTAAATACCTCGCGATGCGCTTCAGGGATCTTATATCCATTCAACCTGGTTTCTACCTGGTTCAGGTCTGCATCGTCATATACCCTTCCCTGCACAATGAAAAACTGGCTGCCGTTACTTTCCCTGGTGGGGTTTATTTCGTCGGGCGTACGGGCAGCCGCCAGGGCGCCTTTTTTATGAAATAAATAGGGCTTGATCTCGGCAGGAATGGTGTAACCGGGGCTGCCTCCTCCTAACTGGTCGCCTGCTTTGGCAGTTTTACTTTTGGGATCGCCACCCTGGATCATGAACTGACTCATAACCCGGTGAAATAACAGCCCATCGTAAAAATGCTGGTTAACCAGTTTTATAAAATTGTCGCGATGCAAAGGAGTAGAATCTGATAACCGGATGACCATGGTGCCTTTGGAGGTCACCAGCTCTACATCTTTATTCAGATCGCCTTTTTTTACCTGGTAAGGACGCTGCTCTTCAAAGGATGAAAAGATAAATAAGGATACGATGAGTAAA
This sequence comes from Niastella sp., assembly GCF_045805085.1. Classification (NCBI taxonomy): domain Bacteria; kingdom Pseudomonadati; phylum Bacteroidota; class Chitinophagia; order Chitinophagales; family Chitinophagaceae; genus Niastella; species Niastella sp. The sequence goes on along the minus strand of NZ_JBJMLX010000236.1, from coordinate 2,879 downwards.
AACAGCTTATTCATAAGTAGTGTGATTTAGACAGGAAGAGGCGAATGTGCAAATGTGAAAATTCGAAAATGTGAAAATGAAATACAATTCCGTAATTCGGGAATTACGCTCATGTTCGGACACTTCGAAATTCAACGACATTTGCACAATTTCATCCCGGTTAAACCGGGACTAATTTGCTAATTGGTTTAGAATTCCTGTTGGTCAAAATACAAAAGAATATGATCTTTTAAAAAACTCTCCTGCTCGTGAAGGTTCATCACTGGCAGGGCCTTTAGCTGCCTGAAATGCGGCCAGCCTTCTTCATCTACTCCATCCAGTTCGTAATAGCCGCTTTGTGACAGCAACGAACAGGTAGCAATATGCATCAGGTCCTGCTTTTGTTCCTTACTAAACTTTGCCTTTATATCCCCAAATTCCTGAATACCTATTAAAAATAAAATAGTTTCCATGTCTGGTTTTCTGCCAAACCGTTCCATCAGCTTTTCTTCCAGCTTCCACCAACGGGTTTGTAAATCGTCATTTGCCTGCATGGCGCAAAGATAGCAACCTAATTTACTAATTTAGCCTATGATTTGGCATAAAGACAATTACACTATCAGCACCGACAAAACAAGCCTTTCCCCAGAATACATTCACCAATACCTTTGTGAGCAATCCTATTGGGCGAAAGGAATACCCCTGCATACCGTAAAAAGATCAATAGAAGGGTCCATTTGCTTTGGCGTTTACAAAGACGCACAAATGGTGGGATTTGCCCGGGTAATTACCGATAACGCCACATTTGGTTACCTGGCCGATGTTTTTATTGATGAAACCTGCCGCGGCCAGGGCCTTAGCAAATGGTTAATGGAGGTGATACTTGCTCATCCTGACCTGCAGGGTTTACGCCGCTTTATGCTGGCTACCCGCGATGCGCATGGCCTGTATCGACAGTTCGATTTTAAAGAACTGGCTAACCCTGAATACATGCTGGCGATCGTTAAACCTGATATCTACAAAACAAATAGCTAACGGCATTACTTGTCACCGGCCGGGATTGGCTATTTAACTTATCTTTGCGCAAACCTGATTTCACATGTTACAGATCGCATTTATTCGACAAAACACGGCGCTGGTAAAGGAACGACTGGCTTTAAAAAATTTCAGGGACCTTGATCTGGTTGATGAGATCATATCCCTGGACGATAACCGGAAAAAATTGCAGCTTGAATTTGATACTACCCAGTCAAAAGTAAATGCAGCATCCAAAGAGATCGGGCAATTAATGGCAAAGGGACAAAAAGAAGCCGCTGAAACACATAAACAGGAAGTAGCTATTTTAAAATCAACCTTGCAACCAATAGCCGATCAACTGGCAGAAACAGAGAAAAAATTGCAGGAGCAGATCGTAAAACTGCCCAATCTGCCCTCTGAAAAAGTACCTCCGGGCAAAACACCTGAAGACAATATTACCATCCGGGAAGGCGGCAAAAAGCCCAACCTGCATGCCGGTGCTGTTCCGCATTGGGACCTCACCAAAAAATACAACCTTATAGATTTTGAGCTGGGTAATAAAATTACCGGCAGTGGTTTCCCTGTGTATATTGGCAAAGGCGCAAAATTGCAACGGTCCCTTATTGCCTATTTTTTAGATTATAATACCAATGCCGGTTATAAAGAATTTATGCCGCCGCATATGGTAAATGAAGCATCTGCTTTTGGTACCGGTCAGTTGCCCGACAAAGAAGGCCAGATGTATTTTGTTACCGAAGACAATTTTTACCTGATACCAACAGCCGAAGTACCGGTTACCAATATTTATCGCGACGAATTATTAAAAGAAACCGATCTGCCTGTTAAGATGACGGCTTATACTCCCTGTTTCCGCCGCGAAGCTGGCAGCTATGGGAAAGATGTGCGTGGTTTGAACCGCCTGCACCAGTTCGATAAAGTAGAAGTTGTACAGCTGGTTCACCCCGAGAAAAGTTACGATATACTGGAAGAAATGGTAACCCATGTTGAAACGTTGCTGCAATCACTCGATCTTCCCTATCGCATTGTGAAATTATGCGGTGGTGATATGGGTTTTGCGTCTGCGCTCACCTATGATTTTGAAGTATACAGCGCTGCACAGCAAAGATGGCTGGAGGTAAGTTCTGTATCGAATTTTGAGGCCTACCAAACCAACCGCATGAAAATAAGGTTTAAAGATGCTAATAGTAAAAATCAACTGGTGCATTCATTAAATGGCAGCTCTTTGGCCCTGCCCAGGATCGTTGCCTGTTTACTGGAGAACCACCAAACCGAGACTGGTATTCAATTACCGGCTGTGCTACACAGTTATTTCGGCGCGTCTCAGATTAACTAATAGACACATACGACATTTCTCTTCTAATTTTCTTAACATAAATCTTTGCTAAAGGAAGTATACACTACTGTGTACTTCCTTTTTTGTTTTTCATATTTGCGGTACCAAAAACCAAAGTTTATATGAAACAAAGAATTGTACTCTCCCTCGTTTTCGTTTGCGCATTCATGGTAACTACCCGGGCCCAGATCAGCAAAGGCGCTGTTTGGGTAGGCGGCAGTATTGGATATAACCACCAAAAATTTGGAACTGATACCCCCTATACAAAAACCAATACCTTCAACTTCAGCCCGGCAGTAGGTTTGGTAATAAAGGATAACCTTGTTGTAGGTATTTCTTTAACATATGGCCATGGGAAAACGAATAATAACGGCTCTGAAATAGAACGTAAAAATAACAATTACGGGGCCGGTATTTTTGTGCGTCAGTATATCCCGATTGTTAACCGGTTGTACCTTTTTGGTGAGGCCGGTGCGAATTACGAATATTCTAAGTACAATAGTACCTCCAATTATTTTCCGAATGGTAT
>NZ_JBJMLX010000235.1:0-5272 GCF_045805085.1 Niastella sp. | reverse complement strand
GGCGGAGACGATCAATACCAGTTCTGTTGCATGCTGCACGCGCAGGCCCGAAGTATCTGCCCTGATGGTTCCTGTTTTGGTAATGGCTTTTACCCGGCATTGAAAGCGCATACCGTTGCAACCGGCCGTATCTTCATATATAACAGGCTGCCGGTCTTTAGGATTATAATAGCTCGGATCAACATGTGCGGGCGCCTTACCACTCATGATCACTTCACTGTTCGCTTTTGCTGATACGGTATAATGCAAAGGGGTTTTTAATGCCACGGAAAGATCGAGAGCGCCGGGAACACTGGCGCGAATGCGGATGACCATCACGTTGGCAGGCGCCGTGCAGAAAACTTCGCGCGTATATTGCACGCCACCAACTGTGAAACGGGTAGTGGCAATAGCGGTTTGAATATTCAACTCGCGGTGATAGGCAGCCGGCGTGCGCCCATTGAACGATTGCTTTAGCAGCAGGTCGCCCAGCGGCAGATACGATTCGGTAAAATAGCCCTGCATCTTTTTGGCCAGTTCATTTGCCTTTGAATAATCCTGTTCCTTCAGCAACGCTTCGCGGATGGGGGCAAGATATTGAAAGGCATCGGGATTGATCTGTTGTTTTACCGGGCCGCCGCTGTAAAGCGTGCTTTCATTCAATTGGATAAGCTCCTCCTCTACCCGACCGAAAACCATTCCACCTATATGACCGTTCCCCACCGGCAGGGCCTCCACCCACTCTGTCGCGGGTTTATCATACCATAAACGGAGACCGGTCTGCGCACCTAATTGTTTGGAGACAGTAAGCAGGGACAGTATGAACGATACAGCAACAATACGCATAGCAATCATTTTTTAATACATCGGAATCAACGACGCGGCAAACCCACCCCTGCGAAGCAACTTCACCTCAACGGAAGCAGATCTGTCTACCACCATGTATTGGGTGGCAAACTCTTTATCGTGCTTTCCATCGGCTATCAAAGTAAGTTTATATTTTACGCCTTCCCGCAAAAAATCAAATATTATTGTTTTGGTCTTTTCTCTTTGTTCTGCATTGATGCCGCCCAGATACCAATCATTTCCTTTGCGGCGGGCCATGATCACCTCCTTACCGGGATAACCATCCAGCAACCTGGTATCATCCCACGCATTGGGCACCTGCTTCAAAAATGTTTTGGGGGCATCGGGCAGCTCATAATAGCCTTCGGGCCGGTCGGCCATGTGTTGCATGCCCGATTCAAAGAGCACACTCAACGCCAATTCATGGGCATAAGAGGTAACATGCGGATATTGCGAATTGGTAAATGTAACAGGTGTGTAGTCCATGGGACCCACTACGTTGCGGGTAAATGGAAGCGTGGCATTATGTTCAGGTGCAGGCATTGTAAAATCAGGGGTGTTGTTGTACCACTCGGCACCCCGCACGGCTTCGTGCGTCATCAGGTTGGGCCAGGTCCGCTCCCACCCTCTCGGCACAATACAACCATGAAAGTAAACCATCATTTGAAAGGCAGCAGCATCTTCTAAAATGTCTAAATAGTATTTTATCATCTCCTGCTTCTCGCTTTCAAAGAAGTCAACCTTCACGCCCGCGATTCCCAGTTTTTTCAGCTTTGTAAATTCTTCCACACGGTTTTCATGGGTAAGCATCCGGTCACGGGGTGTGGCGGAAACATACGTATGCGGTCCGCCTGAATTGTACCAGATCAATGGTTTTATGCCTTTTGACGCGATATACTTTACTGCATCTTCCAGCTTACCCCCATTGCCCATAGCATCCCACTCCCAATCGAGTAGCGTATACCGCCAGTTCATGAAGGCCGCGAGGTCGGCAAATTCACAAACCGTTTTATAATCTTTAGTGCCATGATTGCTGGACCAATAATTCCAGGAGGCTATTCCGGGTTTGATCCAGCTGGTATCTTTTATCACTGATGGAGGCGCCACATCATTCACTAACGTCGATGACACTATATCGGCCAACGTTCCCATGATGATCACCCGCCAGGGCGATTTCCAGGGAAGCGTTATAGAAGGCATGGACTCGCCCAATCCTCTTCCATCTTTTGGATTGGGAAAGGTGAGTTTGTAGACAGAAGAATCAGCCGCATTGCTCAATTTGGCACCACAGTAATTTCTGTTCACATCCGACTCATGCAACAAGAACCAACATTCTTTATCAGCGGTGTTGAAAAGCGCCGGATAACCCCATTCGCCCGACAGTATTTTGCCCTTATCCATGGCTGTATACAGGCCCTCATTGGCAGGGTTCCATTTTTCCATCCACCGCGTAGTTTCCGATGGAATTGAATAGGCAGTGAGTTCATCCTTTATAACAAAGCTTCCCTGTTTTTCCGGAAACTCATAGCGAAAAGCTATGCCGTCATTGTAAGCCCTGACAATGAGATTGAGTTTTGCTTTCGTTTGATTTTCAAAAACCACCACTACCTCATTCGCCGCGTTTTTGCAAACAGCTCTTTTACCGTGGAGCGCTGTGTATTCTTCGGTAATCAAATTCGGTTTACCTGCTTTCACCAATCGCAGCTCTTTTGAAAAATCCTGGTCGCTCCGCAGCAAGCCTATATCGATCCGGGGTATTGCTTCCGTGATTTTTCCATTGTTATTGTAAGACGCTTTAAGGTACCACTCGCCAAGATCATTGTTTTGTTTGTTGAAAAGTGCTACAACAATCTTTTGGTCCGGAGATTGAAAGACTGCTTTTTGCCCAAATATCAGGCCGCTGAAAGCTGAAAACAGCATTACAAGAACTAACTGACGCTTCATACTACTATTTGCCTTTTATTTGCTTCTTAAAATTTTACGACCACTTTTTTCCCTGTATAGGTGACTACCTTGTCTCCCTGGCTCGTCACCATCACAACTTTGAATTTTCTTTCCCTCAGCATTCCGGGAAACGAACCATTTCTATCGCTGATGGTCAACACCTTTTTGGAATCGTCCCAGGTGAAAGTCACCGTTGAATAAACGCCCCGCTCATAATTGTAATTATCATGCTCGTCTTCGTACAAAACAAATTTTCCGTTTGCGCCCGGATACACCCTTATTTCAAGGCTGTCCCACTTTTTTTCTTCTGCATATTGAACAGCAGGTCCAACGGGAATGACAGCACCTGCTTTTACATAAAGAGGAATGAGATCGAGTGGCGTTTGCCTGCTTACTTTTTTACCGCCGGAAAATTTTTCAGCGGTCCAGAAATCGTACCAGTCGGTTCCTGCCGGCAAATACGTTTCTTTTGTTTTGACTGTGCTAAAGTCTTCTACCTGGATCGTTTCTTTTTCGCTGACAACCGGCTTCACATACATCGCGTTGGTAACAGGACTTACCAGCAGGGATCTCCCAAACATAAATTCATCGTTAAGATCCAATGCATTTTTGTCTTTTGGAAAATCCATCACCAGGCCGCGCATCATGCTCGATTGGTTGGCTGTAACATCCCATGCGGTGGAATAGATATAAGGCAATAAATGATAGCGCAGGTTGATGTATTTCTCAATGGCATCGTAATAGGTAGTTCCTTTTTGCCCGAACTGATAAATTTCTCTTGGAGCATCTGCGCCATGCGAACGCATCATGGGCGTAAAAGTTCCGAACTGCAACCAGCGAACATATAGTTCACGGTACTCGGGGTCCTCCAACTTTCTTTTAAACCGTGACAAAAAGAATCCGCCGATATCAGCATTCCAATAAGGTATGCCGGTCAGTGAAAAATTCAGTCCTGCGGAGATCTGGTTCCTCAATGCATTCCAGGATGAAGTTACATCACCCGACCAGGTATTGGCTCCATACCGTTGCTGACCGGCAAATGCTGAACGGGTAAGGATAAACACTCTCTTCCCGGAATCAACCGCACGCTGATGCGTTGATACACCGCCCACCGTCATCAAAGGAAATGCATTGCGCACTTTCCTGAATGATCCCAGATAAGTCTTATTATCAAAATCCGACGGTTTGGCATCCAGATGATCCGGTTCTGAGGAATCCATCCACCAGCCATCCAACCGGAGTTTATACATTTGTTCCAGATATTTCCAGTAAATATCACGGGCTGCAGGATTGTAGGGATCATATACCCGAACACCCGAAGGATAATCACGTTTGGGAGGCCATAAGTCAGACCCTGATTGCGGCCATGTTGTAAAATTCATCAGCGCGCCTATCTTATCCAACTCTTTGTATTGCTTTGTTTGAGGACCAAACGAATTCCAGATGGAGATGATCATGTGCGCATTCATCTGGTGAACATCGCTCACCATCTTTTCCGGTTTGGGAAATTCAGCATTTAAAAATTCCATTGCATTCCACAAATAGTTGCTTCCCCAATATTGCCAGTCCTGGATGATACCATCGAGCGGCACACCTATTTTGCGGTATTGCTTTACTACATCCACTAATTCATCCTGGCTTTTATACCTTTCTTTACTTTGCCAATAGCCATAAGTCCACAGTGGGAACATGGGCGCCTGCCCCGTCAGGTCACGCATGTGGGCAATTACCCCATCTGCATTGCCGCCGTACATGAAATAATAATCCACCCCGTCTCCGACATCCGATCTAAAGGAGGTGCCTTCGGGGTTATCAGTAAACACCGTGGGGGAATAATTGTCCCAAAAAACACCGTAGCCTTTTACCGATTGAAAGAAAGGAATGTAGTCGTCCAGGTTTCCCTGCACCATGTTCAGCGTACCATTACGCTGGCTCATTTTGCCTTGCTGCTGCTGACCAAGGCCATAAATAGGTTCATCGCTGTCCAACACAAACGATTGTTGAACGGTAAATGTATTATTGCCTGCATCATTGAAAGGGGTGAATTGTACGCCGCCTTGTTTTTCCTTCGCAAATATTCACCATTTACTGTTGAATACACTATGGCGCCGGTATTCAGGTTCAGAGCCACATCGAGCGCCGGGGTTTTCAAGTGTACCCAATCAGCCTGCTGCTTAACCTTGAATGCTGTTTTTTGCGGTGTCTTAATAACGGAAAGACTTTCTTTAGTAAAAGGGCGCTCCTCAGGCGATTTCAGCACTCTTACAGTGGTAGGGCTATAATATTGGATCTCGATGGCGGTGGAATTGATTATTGCTTTAATTCCAAGATCGGTTCTTTGAAAGGATTGCGCATTACTACTATTACTAATGGACAAAGCAGTTAACAGCAACAAAAATGTGCTCCATTTGATCATGACAAACATCGTAGTTAAATTATTCAAAAGGTCAAACCTAATTCAAAAGCAGGCCGCTCTATTGTACAAAAGAGACTTTTTTTTGGC
>NZ_JBJMLX010000234.1:0-10491 GCF_045805085.1 Niastella sp. | reverse complement strand
TAACAACTCATTACGACTGTTCTTACCCATGGGTAAAGGATTATCGCAATACCGCTTGCGCATTTTCAACTCCTGGGGACAAAAAATATTCGAAACGAACCGGCTCGATGCCAACGGCTCGCCCAGTGAACCCTGGGATGGCCGCTACAACGGACAGTTTGTTCAACAGGATACTTATGGCTGGCAAATAGAGGCGAGATATGTGAATGGGACTGAGTGGAAAGGCATGGTTTATCCTAACAGTGATAAGGCGGTTAAAGCGGGGTTTATTACGGTGGTGAAGTGAGTTGATCAGTTGACGAGTTGACCAGTTAACCAGTTAACCAGTTGACGAGTTGACAAGTTGACGAGATAGAAGGTGGCTATGTGGAATTAAGTTGGAGGTTGATAGGGTTGATGGAGTTGATAAAGGCCTGCCGCGTTGCGGTCTTTGCCCTCTGCCCTTTGCCTTTTCAAGTTTCACGACTAACAATATTATAATGATAAAACATCTCCTAATAGCATTAACAACCATATTAATCATCGGCTCCGCAAAGGGGCAGGACCCGGTATTTTCACAACCCTTCTTGTCGCCGGTTTATTTGAATCCGGCGGCTACGGGGGCTGGTGATTATGATCTTCGGTTCAGCGCTATTTATCGCCGGCAATGGTGGAGCATTCCCTCGCAAATTTCTTACAGCGCCGTATCGGTTGATAAATACCTGCCCTCCCTGCACGGTGGCTTTGGTTTGCTGGGCACCCATTCTACCGAAGGCTATCTAAAAAAGACCGGCATTTATGGATCGTATTCTTATACCATTTGTTCCGGTACTTTATCGCCTGCTGAAAATGGGGATGAACCGCGCTGGTTCGCCAGCGGTGGAATACAATTTGGGATGGTGCAACGCCGTATCGATTACAGCAAACTGGTGTTTGCCGATCAACTGAGTGCGGATGGAATAATTCCCGGTAGTGTAACCTCGGCCGATAAAGCAGTGAACAGCGGTAAATGGTATCCTGACTTTGCTGCGGGTTTGTTCTTCAATTATAACTGGAATGATAACAACCGGTTATTGCTGGGCGGTAGCGCCCATCATGTAAACCGGCCCGATGAGTCGCTCACCAATTCAGCCGATTCGTTCCGCAGCCAGCTGCCTGTTCGCTGGTCGGGCAATGCTATGTATACGTATACCAATCCCGATCAAACCTGGTCGTATAGTATCGCGGGTATCGTGTATGCCCAGGCAAAACAAAATTCGTTTCAGATAGGAACCGAGATCACTCAAAACGAATACGACATCAGTGTAGGATTGTGGTACCGCGGTAGTATAAATTTCCAGAATTACGATGCCTTTACTGTAACACTTTCCATAAATCTCGCAGGTCATAGCGGCGATGGCTATAAAGTGCGGGCCGGTGTGGCGCACGACGCCCCCATTGGTCAGAACCGGTACTCCTACACCACCGGCAGCTCTGAGCTGGGTTTTGTGTGGGACCAAAGCACCTACAACCAGGACGCCAACAATGCGTGCAAACCACGCATTAATAGCAAAAGCGCCTGTCCCATCCAGTAAAACAGCCTATTTTCTTCGCAAACGCTTTTAGAATGCTTCGGGAATGCTAGTAGGCTTCTTCGCAAATTTGCGAAGAACTTGCGAAGGATTTGCGAAGAAGGGTAAGCTGTGTCTTTGCTCAGGGGCGACGCCTGTAGCCTAATGGTACCGGAATGGTAGCTGAATGGCCTACATATTGCCTGGGGGTTGCACTGAACCCTAGGGCTGAAGAGCATTCCAGTGCAACCCTTAGAGCATCCCCAGCGTATTCCAGAGCACTCCGCTACAGTCTGACATATCCCAACTGTTCCATCCCAAACATCCCATAAATCCCAGTTCAGACCTCGTGGCAGACTGATCCATGATTTCTCCCACACTTCTCCCGGTTTTTCCCGCTTTCTCCTGTGGAGAGTGGGAGAAGTCCGGGAGAAGTCTGGGACATGCCCTGGACCATGTCAAAACAAGTGTCGAACAAATTGTGGCACAGTCCAGCGCGTCTCGCATACACGAACAGCCGGAATGCACAACAATAAAGATGCACAACAATAAATCTGTAAATAGTTACTTTAACAGTGGCTTACAAAGGATCATGATCCTTTGCTTTGAACTTGTAATCGTTAAACAGGGGAAGTGGTTCTTTTACAAACAGTTTGTTGGAAGCTTTGAGGGAAGTCGTTTCTTTTTCGGGAGCAATAGTACGGGTCTCTTTAATTACTTCTTCATTCTTATAAACCATTCTAAGTGTTGAGGATTCAATGGTGGCCGGCAGGGAACTGAGTTGTTTATTTGTCCTTTTCATGAGATGTGCATTTAGTAGTTATCAGGGGCTTATATAGTATAAAAAACAGACCACCCCTTTTCGGCTATGCATCTCACTTTTTACTCCTACAATGTTGCTATTTTTCCTCACGTGTAGAAACAACCCTCCAGCGTACAGTTATTAATCCGGTATTAGTTCTACAGCTCCTTTTTCCTGAATGGTAATAGTGTCGCCAACGGTTATTTTTCCAGGGCCTTTGTATAACAGGTTCTGGCCAAAAAGGATCTTGTTATTCTTCTTACGATAACTGCTGAGCGTTGTAAGCGGCTCCTTTGCTTTCGCACCTGATTGCTGATCAATCGTCGTTATTATACAACGGGCGCAGGGTTTCACACAAAAGAATGTGATGCCATTGATCTCGAATTGTTTCATGGTGTCTTCCTCGAAAGCCGTTCCACCGGTAAATACAACATTGGGGCGAAACCGGTTTATGGGCAATGGAGTGGCTAACCGGCTGTTCAGATCATCGAGCGAAGCCTGGCCGATCAGCAGCAATGGAAACCCATCTGAAAAGCTGGTGACCTCTTTATTGTGCGCATAACGACCGTCAACAAACCGGTTGGTGGTATCGGGCATGTACACCAGTTTGCACGAAATGCCCAGCTGTTTGCTGAACCAGGCATCGGCTTCCTCACTTACCCGTTGGGCACGGCAATGATTGCTCCATACCGTAACCATGGTAGTGCCGGTAATCGTGGGTTCAAAGGGAACCAGTAATTCCTCGCCCGCTATCCGGCTGTTTTGGATCAGCAGTCCCTGCCCGGTGAGCTGTGGTTTCAACAAAGCCATGGCATTTACCTCGCGCTGGGTTATGAACTGGTTGTTGTCGTCAACCAGCATCCATCTTCTATCGTGTTCAAAACCACGGTCGGTAAGCGTAGCGCTGTTCAGGGCAATGCCGCCTAATGATTTTATGGGGTAGATGTATAATTCACTTATAGTAAGCATGACGCTAAGGTAAAACGTTGCCAAGTTCAATTGGTAAAACCGGGCAAAAAAAAATCCCGACGGTGACCGTCGGGACCCTGACATTTGTCAGCAGATATTTTGATGGATCTATACTCCAGTTAGGCGATACTAACCGAAAGTGTCCATGAATGATCTGTAGATTTCATGAATACCTCCTTTTCTTTGGTGAATGGTAAATATACGCAAAAAACGTCAATTTCATTTAGGCAAAATACATACAAACTATCTCCACCAATTTGCGATTGATCTTTACGCTTTTGTCTTGATTTCCAATGCAAAAAATTTCTGGTATTAACTTTGCATTACCAGAAACCCTGATATTAATAATTATAGTGCGATCCGGTTAACGTTGGTTAAATGTCTGATTGTCTATTGCAGCAATTCTACGCAAATACTTTTCTATGATTATTTCGCCTTCGGCAAAGAATATTTGCAGCACCTGCGGTGTACGGTACGGCACTTCTATTATTCCCACTATTTGCGAAATTTGTGCAGACGACCGGCAATACCTGGGTTTCAACGGCCAGGTTTGGACGAGCTACAACGAACTGGCCACCAAAAGCACCATCCGGTTTTCCCGCTTACTATCAACTGTATACGATCTGAGAATAACACCAGCCTTCGCCATTGCGCAAAAAGCCCACTTGGTTTTATCTTCATCGGGCAATGTATTGTGGGATTGTGTGCCTTTTATCGACGATCAAACCATTGCTTTTATCAGATCGCTGGGCGGCATCAGCGCCATCGCTATTTCGCATCCGCATTATTATAGCCTGATGCAGGATTGGGCCACGGCCTTTGACTGCCCTATTTACCTGCATGCCAGTGACCGGGAATGGATCAGGGACCCCGGTGGTTATATTGAATTATGGGATGGCCCTGCCAAAAAGTTATGGGATAACATCAGCATCATTCATGTAGCGGGGCATTTCCCCGGCAGCACCGTGTTACATTTACCCGATCATGGCCGGGCAGGTTGTTTACTTACCGGTGATAGTATTTACGTGGCGCCCAGCCGCCGGCACATGTCCTTTATGTATAGTTACCCCAATCATATTCCCCTGCCCAAAAAAGACATTGACTTTATCTACGAACGGGTACATCCCCTCCCCTTCGACGCCATGTACGGTGCGTTTGAATGGATGAACATTGCCGAGGGCGCCCGCACCATCTTCGAAAGATCCATCAGCCGCCACCTCTCCATTTATTGAGCTTCCAATTTTTTACCATCGGGTGACAATAGGGAATACCGTCTTTTCACTGTAAAAACAGATAATCAGAGGAAACACTTAAGTCAATTTTTAATATATTTTTGTAAACTTGCAGCCCGCCGTTAGTTGCTTTAGGGATGGAGCAGGTAACGTGCATTTTTCTGGTTCCACGAACTGCCCTGATTATAGCAACCTCCGTAATTGAAACTGGATTGTTATTCCTGTACCATTAGCAATTTATTGATAGTCATTAACCTTATCATTTATTGCCTTCGGTAAATTCCGGAGTTGTTAACCTATGTTGCCAATATGGGCCCGATACAGATGATCATAAATTGAAACCAGATGAAGAAGAAATTTTTGGAAAAGGATAATTGGCTCGCAGCATTCAATCAAGGGAACAGTAGTGCTTTTCGGTTTATTTTCGAGAGCTACAACAAAATTCTTTTTACCTGCGCCATACAATTGGTAAAGGATAAAGAGCAGGCTGAAGATATTGTTTCTGAAGCCTTTACAAAACTTTGGCAACGCCATGATGTTTTTCAGACCGAAGAACACATAAAAGCATTCCTGTTTGTTGCCACCCGCAACGCCAGCCTCAATTACCTGCGGCATATTCAAAGAAAAACTGCTTCGCAAAGCGAATTGTCCTATTTACAAAAAGATAAGGATGATCAGGATATTATAACAGACATGATAGAGGGCGAATTATTACGCAAGATCTACCCACTGATAGAAACCCTGCCCAGCAAATGCAAAACCATTTTCAAACTCATCTATTTTGAAGATGCCAGCACCGACGAGGTAGCGGAAAAACTACACATTACTCCCCGCAATGTCTTAAACCAGAAAAGAAGGGCCATCCAACTACTGAAAAAAAGATTACTGGTGGCAGTCTTTGTAAGCCTGTGTTTGAACGGGTCAATTGCCTGTAAACCGAAAGCCGAACGCATCGCCGAAAACATAATGGCTTTTTTATATATGCACTGAGCCACAACATTTCTGATTTATTTTTTTGGTTTTTTTTGTCAAAAACGTCCCTTCGTTGTTTTTATATAAGAACGGGTTTAAAGGCTCAGAGAGCTTGATACTTCCATGTGAAAAAAGCCACTTTGAAGTTTTAAATACCATAACTATGCAGGAAAAGGTAAATAGAATCACAAGTTTGATAGAGAAGTTCCTGGAGGAGAGGCTGAATCCGGAAGAGGAGATGGAACTTCAAGCATGGCTGGCGGAAGCTGAGCATAATGATGCTTTTTTCAAGCAGATCACCGATAAAAATGAGCTGCGGGAAAAATTAAGGCTCTATGCAAGTGCTGATAGTGAAGCTATCTGGAAAAAAACGCTGCAAAAGATCGACGGCGGCGCCAAACTGATAGATCTCTATCCGGAAAAGAAAACAATCAAAATGCCGGTTGGCAAAATAGCTGCTGCAGCTGTTGCCATCCTGTTTATTTCATTTGGCGGCTGGTATTTTAGCACACAGTACACCACCAGCCAAACAGCCAAAACTGATAAAACTGATAGTGGCGCCCAATACAGGATCCTACCTGGAGGTAATAAAGCCACACTGACCCTGGCCGATGGATCAACGATCATCCTGAATGCTGTGCAGAACGGGAACCTGGCCGATCAGGGTCACATGCTGATAACCAAGACTGATGGACGGTTAATATATAACAGGAAGCAGGATGCTGACGGATCTGCCAATTCAACGGATTTGTATAATACAGTAACTACCCCAAGAGGTGGTGAATACAAGATCACTTTACCTGACGGAAGTAAAGTATGGTTAAATGCGGCTTCATCATTGCGTTTTCCTATAGCCTTCGCCGGGAACGAGCGAATAGTCGAGCTCACCGGCGAAGCTTATTTTGAAGTGAATCCGCAAATTCAACCCGGGTCAAAACAGCAAAAAGGCCAGGTAGCCAAAACGCCTTTTATCGTTAAAATAAATACCCCTGCCGGAAACAAAAACGAAGTGGAAGTGCTGGGAACACATTTTAACGTAATGGCCTACACTGAAGAAGGCGCTATCAGAACAACCCTGGTAGAAGGAAAGGTAAAAGTAACCTCCGGTAACAATTTCCAAACAATATCACCCGGTGAGCAGGCTAAACTGAGATCAGGCAACATCTCCGTTCAAAATGTTGATGCTGAAGATGTAATCGGCTGGACTAACGGATTTATCCCGGTTGGTGGCCACGATCTCGAATATACTATGCGGCAAATAGCCCGCTGGTATGATGTAAACATCGAATACCAGGGAAAAAAGCCCGATATAGTCTTTGAAGGCAAACTGCCCCGGGCAGGCTCCATCGAAGACATAATTAAACTGCTCAATCTCAATAATATAAAGGCACGGGTGAACGAAAAAGCAAGAACGATCATAGTAACATCATAATCAACAGTTAACGAAGAAGCACCTATTTATAGGGGTAAAAATAATTGCTCTCCCGTTAATCATTAAACCACATCTAACGCTGTTCTTCCATGGAAAGTTATGGACCAGCGTTGAGCTACAAGCTACCCTGCGACCATGAGCTCACACTCGCTCATGGTTCGCAGTCAGGTGGCTTATTTTTTTTATATATACTTCCTACCATCAAGATGAAAGTGTAATTTTAGCAATCGGATATTGTAAGAAGTTACCCCTAAGGGGAAAACCTGTATTTAGTCAACTTATTTCGGTTTATTCGAGAATGCGGTTGACTATTTTTTATTTTTACACACTATAAAGGTTTCAAAGCAAGGTTTTTTTCTGACGGTATTCCGCAACTGTAGGAGGTTCTGATTATGAAACACATAACTGCATTTCTAATAATTGCTTGTGTGCTTACAAGTGCGCCCGCACTTGCCCAGATCACTTTCTCCCAAAAGCATGTAACCATTACCGATTTACGTAAAGTATTGGAAAAACAGGCAGGCTACACCATCTTCAATACCAATTCCATCTCCTCCCAATTAAAGCCGGTAAACATTCACCTTATCAACGGCAGCGTTGAACAACTGCTTGATGAATTTTTCAGGTACCAGAGCTGTACCTACACCATAATTGATAAAATCGTTACCGTTATTCCGCGGGGCCGGCAAAGCGTAATTGGTAAAAGAGTAGTCAATATTAAAGGCAAAATACTGAATGAGCAGAGCGAACCCATACCCGGCGCCACCATTACCATAAAAGGCAGTAACCAGCAAACAAGCACCAATGAAAACGGGGAATTCAAACTAAACGGCGTAGATGAAATTGAATTGAACATTATTGTTACCAGCGTCAATTACGAACCCGAGGAGGTTAACTGGCAGGGAGAATCTGAATTGAATGTAAGGCTGAAGCAACACGTGAGTGAACTCAACAAAGTGCAGGTTGTTTCAACAGGTTACCAGAAAATTTCAAAAGATAAAACCCCGGGTTCCTTTGTAAAAATCGATAACGAATTACTGAACCGCCGGGTTTCAACCAGCGTTATAGACAGGCTGGAAGGCATTACCAGCGGGCTGATATTCAACAAAAACAATAATACCACTACCAATCAGACCAACATCGCAATCCGGGGCAGAAGCACCATTTATGCCAACGCCAATCCCCTGATTGTGGTTGACAATTTCCCCTATACCGGCGATATCAATAATATTAATCCCAACGATGTTGAAAGTATAACGGTCTTAAAAGATGCTGATGCGGCTTCTATCTGGGGCGCTTATTCGGGCAATGGTGTTATTGTAATTACTACTAAAAAAGGAAAGTTCAACCAGCCGCTCAGGCTTTCCGTAAACAGCAATGTAACAATAGGCCAGAAACCCGATCTATATGCCAAACCAGTTTTAAACTCCTCAGACTTTATAGACGTAGAGAAGTATTTATTCAGTAATGGGTTTTATAACATCAAGGAATCAAATCCACTTCGGCCGGCGCTGTCGCCGGTAGAGG
Organism: Niastella sp.; assembly: GCF_045805085.1. NCBI lineage: Bacteria > Pseudomonadati > Bacteroidota > Chitinophagia > Chitinophagales > Chitinophagaceae > Niastella > Niastella sp. The sequence goes on along the minus strand of NZ_JBJMLX010000234.1, from coordinate 2,028 downwards.
AAATACTCATCCAGGAAAGAGACAAAAAGATCTCACACGACGAAGCTGAACAACAATTAAATCTGTTGCGTGGCCAGAATACCCGGAAAGACCTGGAAAAGTATTTTTATCGTACGAGCGTTAACCAGCAATATTCCGTTAGCGCTACAGGTGGTAGCGCTAATAACAATTATTACCTGTCGGTGGGGTACGATAAGAACCTCAATAACCTGGTAAGGAATGAATATGACCGGTTAACTCTTACCGCCAACAATTCGTTTTCCTGGTTAAAAAAGAAGCTTGAGCTAAACACGGGTATTATTTATACTGAAGGAAAAGCCCATAATAATAATACCAGAGCGTCGATCCCTTCTTATCCTTATCTTAAGCTGGTAGATGAAAATGGAAATGCGACAACGGTACCTGCCGATATCAGGCAGACATTTAAAGACAGTGTAAGCAAAGATCCCATAGCCAAAACCTATCTTTTAGACTGGAACTACAGACCTTATGATGAGCTGAGATTCAGCAATAATACATCAAAGACAACCGACTACCGGATCAATGCAGATGTGAAATACGCCCTTTTCAAAGGTTTAAATGCATCAGTGCTGTATCAGTATAGTAAAGGTTTTGTTGACGCAGAGAATTTTTACAGCCAGCAGACCTATTATACCCGAAATCTTATAAACCAATACACCGAGCCTGACACGGCAGGCCGGCTAATCAGGCATATCCCGTTAGGAGGGATACTTGACCAGAATTCTGTTGAGTATGAGACACATAATGTTCGTACCCAGTTAAATTATAATACCAACTGGTATAACCGAAATCATACGCAGTATCACCAGATAACCGCATTGGCAGGTGCAGAAGTCAGAGGCACTAAAACATACTATGATGGGCTTCGCACCTATGGGTATAATGACAGTTTACCTAACCTTTTTCCTATCGACTATGAGAATCAATTCCCCTTATTTCAATCACCTGCTTCTATTAAAAAGATCGATTACCTGAATAGCAGCCGTTCCCAGGCAGATAATTTTGTTTCTTACTACCTGAACGCAAAATATATTTTTCAAAGAAGGTATATATTATCTGCCAGCGCCCGCAAAGATGAATCGAACCTGTTTGGCGTAAAAACCAACCAAAAGGGGGTGCCACTTTGGTCGATAGGCGTTAGTTGGGAATTGAACCAGGAACACTTCTATACATTAGGCTGGTTACCTTTTTTAAAATTACGTATCACCGATGGGTACAAAGGCAACGTTGACAGAACCGTATCGGCCTTTACTACAGCAAGCATAGATGCGGCAAATACTTACAACATGTTATCTGCCTCTATTGATAACCCACCGAATCCCTCACTACGTTGGGAAAAAAATCATATGATCAATTTCGGGGTAGATTTTGCTACAGGGAAAAGTATTATAGAAGGCAGCCTGGAATATTATACCCGTAAAGGAATTGATCTTATTGGTAACAGTGCGCTTGACCCTACTACCGGGGTTACCCAATTCAGGGGAAATACCGCCGATATGAAGGGTAATGGTGTAGACATCATGCTCCGCTCCAAAAACATCAACAAGCAGTTTAAATGGATCAGTACCTTGTTGTTTAGCTATACCGCCGATAAGGTCACCAATTATAAAGTACAACAAAGCGCCGTGTGGTATTATTGCGATCCACTTTATATGAATCCCCTAAGAGGCAAACCGCTTTATTCTGTGTTCAGTTTAAAATGGATGGGGCTTGACCCGAATACCGGGGATCCACGTGGTTATATTAATAAGGCAACCAGTAACAATTACAGCGCCATAATTAATTCATCAGATCTTTCTGATCTCATCTACAGAGGCCCGGCCAACCCGGTTTATTTTGGAAGCCTGCGTAATAATTTCAGCTATAAACAGGTGGAACTGTCTTTTGCCATTACCTGGAAAATGGGTTATTATTTCAGAAGACCTTCCATAAATTATTATAACCTGTTCTATGGCCCGGGGCCAGGTCACCCGGATTATGAACAACGGTGGCAAAAACCGGGCGATG